>JAKLGF010000099.1 GCA_022710815.1 Patescibacteria group bacterium | reverse complement strand
AAACAATTGTTTCATCAGCGTTGGCATAGCGGGCTCCAGAAGCAGACATTGCTTGAGGCAATTCTAAAGTTCTTCCATCGCTAATAACTAATTTAACTTTAGCTGGTTGATTATTATTAAATTCAGCATTAATTGTTATTCCCTTATCGCAATTAAATATTGCTGGGATTACATTCTCGCTTGGTGTTACTTGATTAGTTTCTGGCGCTGCTGGAGTATTTGTTTTGGGCTGGTTAGTATACCAATACCCTATTCCAACAACCATGACCACGAACAAAATGAGAGCTGTTTTGTTGTCCATAAGTTTATTTTTTATTTTCATCGATCCAGTCCTGCATCAGATCGCCATATTTAACATTGGCTGGCTCTGCTCCAGGAATTAATTTTTCTAATAATTCCAAACATTCTTGGCGAGCTGGTTCTATTAAATCTTGACTGGAAACCATTTTTTCAATTTCAACAAAATTTCCCAATAGCTCCACTTGATCAACGTCTATTTCGAAATCATTGTATTTGTAACAATCGCGGACTTTGGAGATTGTAAAAGCTTCTTTGTATCCCAGCTTTTCCAAAAATCTCATTCCAAATTCGATATTAGCTACCGGGGTTTCAATTTCCATTCCCCCACCCTGACGATGGATTTCTTTAAATTCAACCCTCACTGATCCATTATTATCTCTAATACGTGGACAAAGCTCTCCTTCTAAATATTTACCATTACTATCTAGATGTTCTGGCTTGCCATATATTTTATCTACCAATTTCTTGGTTGTTTCCATTTTAGCTCCTAGATTATCAAGAGTCTGTTTGAGGCTAGTCAAGTCATTGACTCTGGCTTTTATTTCTACTTCAATCATAGTTTTTCTATTTCTTTGAGATCTTTATCTGGGAAATACAATATGGCTAGGCCAAGTATTATTCCCACAACAGCAGTCCAGAGATGACTGCCCTCAAACATTATTTTGTCTAATTCATCTAACACATACCAAACTCCTCTCCAAACTAAAACAATTCCTATTATTGTAGAAAGGTTTCTTAAAAAATATCCTAACAAGTTTTTTCTATTCATAATAATATTATATCAAAAATGGCGGTTGTCCGCCATTTTATTATTCACTTATATATCCCACACAAACCCATTTCCAAAGTGCCCATACTTAGCTGTTTGCAGATAAATTGGTTTTTGCAAATCCAAAAACTTAATTATCCCCGCTGGAGTTAAATCATAACCCTTGATGTGGGAAACAAACTCAACTGGCTTGTTCTTGTAATGCAATTCTGCTGTGGCCATAACTGGCTCAGCTTTACCAATAGCATAAGCTAATTTAACAAAAACTTCTTGGGCTTTGTTTTTCTTTAATAAATCAACGGCAATTTTGCGGGCCATGTAAGCAGCCGAGCGATCCACCTTGGTTGCATCTTTGCCTGAAAAACATCCGCCCCCAATGGAAACGTTGGGCCCATAATTATCAACAATCAATTTTCTTCCTGTTAATCCTGTATCGGCTTTGAACCCTCCAATAGTCCAATTGCCAGCTGGGTTCTTTAACCAACGAGGATCTTTTTCTTTTATTCCCCATTGTTTTAACAAATCAATTAATTCTTGAGGGTACTCTGCTCCGCAAACACTGGTTATTATCTTCTCAATTTTTCCATTGCCAATTGTTACTTGGCTTTTACCATCTCGCGCACCCATGGCTTTAGTTAATTGGCGAGATAATACAACTTCCAAAGGCAAAAGCTCTTTGGTTTGATTGCAAGCATAGCCAACCATTATTCCCTGATCTCCTGCCCCACCAATATCTACCCCTGCTTTTATTTGAGGAGATTGTTTAACAACATTCACAAAAACTTCTACCTTATCTTTATTCCCACAAGAGCGATAAATCTTTTGAGCAATAGCAGAGTAATCTGGATTAGCATGGCTGGTTATTTCCCCAGTGATATATATGTGACCATGACCTCCCATTGTTTCTACTGCCACGCGCGAATGCGGATCAGTTGCTAAGCAAGCATCTAAAATGGCGTCGCTTATTTGATCACAGATTTTGTCTGGATGGCCAATGGCCACACTTTCTGCTGTTCTAATTTTTTGTATCATATATTTTTTGTTATTTTTCAATAAAAAAATCCTTCACAAAATGAGAAAGATTAAAAAGACTTTTATCTTCCCCATTTGGGGTTCTTTAGCACCTTCTTGAGATGTCGACCTCAAGGGTTGCTGGATGGATCATTGGGTTTTGTTCCCTAGCCATCACTCTGGATAAAGATTATTTAATTGTGATTGTATTTTAACAAAATAAAAACAGCCCCACAAGGGGGCTGTCTTTATGTAGAAAACTTTAGATTAGAAGCGTCTGCCTCCACCAAAGCCCCTATTTCCGCCGCGTCCACCGTCCCTGTCAAATGACCTTCTAGGAGGTCTATCTTCCATGGGTCTAGCTTCTGCAACAGAAATCTGGCGCCCTTCCATCTCAGCTCCGTTAAGAGTTTGGATGGCATTCTGGGCTTCTTCTTCGGTTGCCATTTCAACGAA
>JAKLGF010000098.1 GCA_022710815.1 Patescibacteria group bacterium | reverse complement strand
AAGCTACTACATTAGCTGGAATATCTTTGTTAACAAAACTAAATGCTCCGATAGTAGTATTTTCTCCAATTTTGACTCCTGGCATTATTACTGAATGGGTTCCAATTTTGCAATTCTTTCCCAAAACAATCTTACCGTCCTTGTGGTCAATTGTAGATTTGGAATAAATGGCGCAATGACTCCCTATTTCTACATTATCTCCGATTTCTACGCCATTAGCAGCATTAATATATGTAAAAGCCCCAATATCCACAAAATTACCCATTTTAAGGCCTTTAGAATATTGAACCATCCAATTCCATTTGGATAGTTTCCCATCTTTTATCTTTGGTTTAACCCATTTTTTGAATCTAGAGTTCATAAACTTTTTGTTGTTGATTTAATTAAAACAAAGGCTTCAGCATAATCAAGCCCTGCCTCGCTTCCCCTTTTTTGGGCTGAAATCTTAATAGCTTCCAAAGATCTGGGATGAGGCCATTGCTTCACTTCGCTTGAGTAACTCTTCATGGCTTCTAGCTTCCCTTGAATTTCTTCAGAAATATCGATATATGTATTAGGAAAAAATTTTGTAAAAACTGGGAAGATGTCAGTTTCAGAAACTGTTTCATAGGCTAGTATTTTGCCTAAACGATAACGGCAAGCCACTAAGCAAGATTGAAATACAAGCTGATGATCTCTGTGCAAGTCTTTTCCATAAGGAACATAGATGATTTCCGGATTGAACTCAGCTACCACTTCTCCAATTGCCTTATTAAGATCCTTATGGGCTACGGAATCAATTTGAGCTGCTTTAAAGTCCAATTGGAATGTCTGATCTACACCTAGGACTTCCTTGGCTTTCTGAATCTCTTTAATTCGATTATCAATGTATTCCTGGCTCCAATCAGGAGAATGTGGCTTGGTTACAATACAAACAGCAACCTGATCGCCTGCTTTCTTATGCTTTATTATTGTTCCCCCGCATCCTAATGCTTCATCATCAGCATGAGGAGCTATAACTAATACTTTTGCCATATTAATATGTTATTTTCTTCATTAACAATTTATTATCTATTTCGATCTTCTTTAAAATATTAACAATCTTTGAACTGGCTTTTCCATCTCCGTAAAAATTCTGGGATTTTCTAGCTTTAGCCAAGAACTTCTTGTCAGTAGTAGCTTTCTTTATGGCTTTGATAATCTGCTTTTTATCATATCCGACATTTATAACATTGTCAGCCATTGCTCTCCCTTTCTGCCTTTCTCCAATATTAACTGATGGCAGTCCGAAAATAGGAGCTTCTATTATTCCACTACTGGAATTCCCCACTATCACATCGGCTATTTTCATCAAATTCAAATAATCTAAGAAGGATAATGATTTAAATATCTTAATATTCTCTTGTCCTTCATACTCTGCTATTGTTTTAGCCATACTACGAGAACCAGCGTCAAAATTAGGATAAATGACAATGGATTGAATTTTTGTTTCTCTTAAAGCCTCTAATGTTTCTTTTATTTCCTTGGCTCCTTTTTCTAAATCAATAGTAGTAGGATGTTGAACCATTAAAGCTAATGGCTTCTTGGGATCAATACCAAATTTTTGAAATATTGCTTTATCTGGATTTTTAATTACAGCTAAAATACTATCAACTGATGGTGAGCCTGTCACAAAAATTCTAGATTTCTCTTCTCCTAATTTGGTTATCCTTTGTGCATGTTGTTTATTCACTGCCAAATGAATATGGGCAAATTTTGTAATAGCATGCCTTATTGAATCATCAATATTGGCTCCTGAAGCTCTGTCCCCTCCCCAAAGATGGACAACAGCAATCTTCTGATAAACTGCGGCTACAGTAACTGCTAAAGCTTCTCCTCTATCTCCGCAGACCAAAAGCATGTCTGGTTTAGCTTTTTTGAGGGCTTGGCTAATTTCAATAATTCCCTGACCAATAGCTTGAGCCATAGCTAATCCAGAATCATCAGATACATCCATCCCAATTTTATAATCAACAACAAACCCATCTTTTTGAATTTCATTGATGGTTTGCCCAAACAATTCAGACAAATGAGATCCTGTAGCCAATATCATCAAGTCCAGACTAGGATCATTTTGTATGGCTTTCATCAATGGTCTCAGAATCCCGTATTCAGAGCGGGATCCAGTAAAAACCATTATTTTCTTTTTTGAATTAGTTGTCATATATTTAAAAATTATCTGAATCTCCCATTGTAAATTGCCATTTATTCAAGTCTATCTTATATTCTGGATCAAATGACTTAGCCCCAAAGAATGTTTCCTTGGTTAATGGCTTGCTAACAAATCCATTTTCTAACATTATTTGATAATATCGGGGACCAGCCCAACAAGTCATTCTTCTGACTCCTTCTTTATAGAAGAATTTGTTAGATGATTCTATCAAATCTCTGATTGCTTCTTGTTTGGCTACAATATCTATTATATGCCCAATCTTCTCTTCCTTATCTTGATAAATCTTTTATCAGGCCAATGCGTTTGACATTTCGCCGAGACGGGTACGCGCCGAACCATCGATCACCTTGTCTCCGGCGCGGATCACTACGCCGCCCAGCAATTCCTTGTTGACTTTGC
>JAKLGF010000097.1 GCA_022710815.1 Patescibacteria group bacterium | reverse complement strand
ACCAAATCATTAACTTGAGCTATTTCCTCTGGAGTCATTTTCCTTTCAAAAGCAAAATCAAAACGTAATCTTTCTGTGTTAATATCTGAGCCCATTTGTTTTACACTCTCTCCCAAAACCTTTCTTAGGGCTGCTTGTAATAAATGGGTAGCTGTATGCAATTTAGTAATCTGGTATTTCTCTTGTTCTGAAGCAATACTCCCTGCCCCATGGCCTCCGAATTTCTTCTCAGCCCCAGCCCTAGAAACTTCCTGGTGCTTTTCTAATTCTTGATTGAATTCTTCTTGATTGATTTCTAATCCCTTTCTCTTGGCTTCTTCTAAAATCATTTCAATTGGAAAGCCATAGCTTTGATACAAAGTAAAAGCATCCTTGCCAGTAATTGTTCCAGTTAATTTCTCAAATTCTCTTAAGCCTCTTTGCAGAGCTTGGGTAAATTTCTCTTCCTCATTGCTAATTGCTGCTATTATCTCTTCTTCTTTTTGCAATTCTGGATAAATTCCCTTGTATTGATTAATAACAATTTGGGCTAGTTCCAAAAGAAATCCTTGAGGCAAGCCCAATCCTTGGCCATAGCGGATAGCCCTCCTTAATATCCTTCTTAAAACATATCCCTGCTCAATATTAGAAGGCATTATGCCATCAGCAATCAAAAAGCAGGCTGCTCTAATATGATCAGCAATTATTCTAAAAGGCTTTTTGTTATCTTGGTATTTCTGTTGGCTAGTTTCTTGAATCTTTTCAATAATCTTTTGGAATAAGTCTGTTTCGTAAGCAGAATCAGCTTTGTTTAGAATACATTCTTTCAAATCCTGTTCCAGTATCAATATTGGTTTGGGCTAATTTCTGAAATTGTCCTTGCTCGTCTTTGCGGTATTGCATGAAAACCAAATTCCAGACTTCAACAAATCTCTTGCAATCAGGGCAATTGGGAGCGCAGGTATCTTTACCACATCCATATTCAATTCCCCTATCATAGTGGATTTCAGAACAGGGCCCACAAGGACCAGTTTTAGCAGTTGGCCCCCAGAAATTATTCTCACTTGAACATTCCATTATTCTTTCCTGAGGAATTCCATTTTCTAACCATAGCCCAATAGCTTCTGTATCTTTGGGAATACTTCCTTCTCCTACAAAAACAGTGGCCCACATTTTTTCCTTATCCAAGCCCAATTCATCAACCAAAAATCCTAAAGCATACCCAATAGCTCCTTGTTTGAAATACTGGCCATTTTCATCTGTGCCAATAGACCAGTTTCCCAACATTTCAAAAAGAGTGTGGTGAGTATCATCCCCTACTTCATCAATATCATTAGTGCGGAAGCACTTTTGAACATCAGCCAAATGTCTGGATCCAAAATCTTTGATCGGATCTTTTGAACCTTCCAAATACAAAGAAAATTGTTGCATCCCAGCAGTAGTCAAAAGCACTGAAGGATCAGTTGGCAACAAAGAAGAAGACTGCACAATCTTGTGGCCATTCTTCTGAAAATATTCTAAAAATTTTTGTCTTAATTGGTTAGACTGCATATTTTTGCAAATTCCTCTGGATCAAGCGATGCTCCCCCGATTAATAGTCCATCCATATTATTTAAAAACTCAGAAGCATTGCTAGCATTAACTGAACCACCATACAAAACTGGAACTGTTTTTCCTAAAACAGTTGTAATATATTCTTTAACTTGTTTAGCTGTGGCTGGGTCGCAAGCCTTTCCTGTGCCAATAGCCCAAACTGGCTCATAGGCAATAACAATATCAGTATTAATATCTTTTAATCCTTCTTGTAATTGAGTCTTTATCACTTCTTGCCAATTCTGGCCTTCTTTTTCTCCCAGACAATAAACAGGGATAAGGCCATTAGCTAAAGCTTGCTTGATTTTGAAATTAGCAACCTCATTGGTTTCTCCTAAAATATTCCTTCTTTCTGAATGGGCAATCAAAACATAGCTGGCTCCCAAATCTTTAAGCATTCCGGGAGTAATTTCTCCAGTATATGATCCTTGGTTTTCCCAAAAACAATTCTGAGCTCCTAAAGTATATTTCTTGAATTCTTCGTGGTTTAAATATACAAAGGGAGGACAAAAAACAACTTCAGCGCCAAATTGTCCTTGGAATTTAGAGAAATATTCTGTTACTTTTTGGCTCTGGTTGGGATTAGCCTTCCAGTTGGCAATTAATATTTTCTTCATACGAATTTTTTTAAAAATTCACAAGCCTTTTCAGGTTCAATTGTGGAAATCTCCATACTGGTTCCCAATTCAAATCCTCCTTCAACTGACATTTTAGGCAGGAAGGTAAAGTGCCAATGATAAAATGGATATTCATTGCCTTCAATGCAAGGAGAGGTGTGTAAATAGAAATTATAGTCTGGATCTCCAATTCCCTCTCTTAAAACCTTGGTTGCTGTTTTAAAAGCATCAGCCAATAATTCAATTTGTCTAGGAGTGATTTGTTCAAAATATGGAGAATGTTCTTTGGGGGAAATAATCATTTCAAAAGCTGATTTAGAAGCAAAAGGACAAGTAATTAAGAATCCTTCATTCTCGTAAACTATTCTCTCTCGCTTTTGCATTTCATAATCATTCAAATCGCAATAAAGGCATCTGTTATTAGTATTGTAATACTTAGCTGCATTTTCCAAAGCTCTAGTTAAATCATTATCAACTAAAGGAGTGGTAATAATCTGGCAATGATTG
>JAKLGF010000096.1 GCA_022710815.1 Patescibacteria group bacterium | reverse complement strand
CAAAGTCTTCTATTGTCTGAGCTTTAGCCTGAAAAGCAAAAAACCCTAACACAATAAAAAATGCAACTAAAATATTTTTAAAAATATTTTGCATATTTTTTATTTTTCCCTGGCAAATAATATTTGGCAGGAATTGTTATTTTTTATTTTCTTGTCTTCATTATATCAATAAAAAATCAGTAATCATAAAAAGTTTTCCACAGAGAGCTTTTGCAATTATTGGATATTTTTTCCACAATTAGAATTAGCCATGAAAAACCAGATTGCACCAAAAAAATCTAAGCTTTTTTTAAAGTCCCCTCTTTTTATCTTGGGCTTAATCATCTTTGCTGTCTTCTATTACTTTGCCGGACCGCCCACTATTATTCCTAAAGCTAGAACTAGCTTTGTAGTAGGATTAAAAGATAATAATGCTAAGGTAATAAAAGCATTACAAGAAAAAGGCCTGATCAAGAATCTTCAATTCTTCACTAATCTTGTGGGCAACAAACCCATTGCCCCAGGATTGTATTTTCTTTCTCCCAGCATGAATGCCTTTCAAGTCAGAGATGCTTTGGTTTCCTATTGCCAAGGAAAATGGGTAGTTGTTCCTGAAGGACAAAGAAAAGAAGAAATAGCAATTACTCTCCGCCAAACACTAGGATGGACCAATGCTCAAGAAAAAGAATTTGTTCAAAAGGCTCAGGAAGGATATCTTTTCCCTGACAGCTACTTAATCTTAAATGATTCTAATCCTGATAAAGTAATTGCTAAATTCTTAGATAACTTCAATGAGAAAACAGCCAAAATTGATTTTGGCACTAGAAAAAAAGAAATCTTAACCATGGCTTCTTTAGTTCAAAGAGAAGCAGCCAATGATTATGAAATGGCTACAGTAGCTGGAGTAATTAACAACAGACTCAAGATCAGAATGGCTTTAGGAATTGATGCTACTATTCAATATATTTTAGGCAATGAAGATAATTGGTGGCCAGTTATTAAAAGCTCAGACAGGAAAATGGATTCACCTTTTAATACCTATACCAATAAAGGCCTACCTCCCCACCCTATTTGCAACCCTGGAATAGCAGCTATTAAAGGAGCAGCCAATCCTGAAAGCACTCCTTATCTTTATTACATCCATGATAAAAATCATGTTGTTCATTGGGCCACAACCTTTGAAGAACACAAGGCTAATATTGAGCAATACTTAAGATAACAAAAAGCCCCTTAATAGGGGCTTTTTTTTATTTAATCCTTTTTAATATCTCATCTTCGGGCATGGCTCCGACAATTGTTTCTGTGGGAGCTCCTTTTTCAAAGAAAATGAAAGTAGGAATTGACATTACTCCATATTCTTCTGCAATAGCTGGAGTTTCATCAATATTTACTTTTACTATTTTAATCTTATCAGCATGAGTTTCTGAAAGCCTTTCTATAATCGGAAGCATGGCCTTACAAGGTGGGCACCATTCTGCAAAGAAATCCACTAAAACTAATTTCTCTGATTTAAGAACTTTCTCTTCGAACTCTTGTTGATTTTGTATTTTTTCAGCCATAAGTTTATTTTTTCCTCAAATAATTATACACGCTATTTTGTGCAATGGCTCCAGAAGCAGCTGCTGTCACAATCTGCCTGAATCCATTATTGCCATTAGTAATATCTCCGGCCGCAAACAAGCCTTCAATATTAGTGGAACAATCAGGATTGATTTTAATATATCCTTTCTGGTCAGTTTCAATATTAATCTTTTCCAATAATTCCTTAGGTGGGACTCCTCCAATTTCTACAAAGATTCCATCAATAGCAATCTCTGCTTGTCTATTATGTTCTTTATCTAAGACCATTGAGCTTAATTTCTGATCTCCTTTTAATTCCTTGATTCCGTTTTCTAAAATTACTTCGATCTTGGGATTATTGTAAATCAATTCATGGAGCTTAGTTTCTGCTCTTAATTCTTTTTCATTAGTAATTAAATACAATTTATTGACTAAATTGGATAAATATATAGCAGCTCCTACTCCAGCATTCCCTCCTCCCACAATAGCGATTGTTTTGTTGCGATATAGTGGGCCATCACAAGTGGCGCAATAGCAAACTCCTTTGCCAAAGAATTCTTTTTCTCCAGGAATATTTAATTTTCTTCTTTCTGTTCCCAAAGCTAAGATAACAGTTTTAGCTTGAAATTCTTTTTGGCCTTGAGTTATGACTTTGAATAATTCCTGTTCCTTTTTAACATCAACAACAATGTCCCCTATAATCTCTGCTCCCAAGCCTTTGGCATGTTCAATCATTCTCTGAGCCAAATCAAAACCATTAATAGCCTTGTCTCCTGGCCAGTTATGAATTTCTGTGGCTTCACTAGCCATTCCTCCTGGTAAGTGGCCAATCACTAAATGATCAACCATATATCTAGAAGCATAAATGGAAGCTGTTAATCCAGCTGGTCCGGCTCCCACTATTATTGTTTCATATATTTTGTTTTCCATAGGTTAAATAACAATATTTTTAATAGCTTTTATTCTTTCCTGAATCGGTGGATGAGTGGCAAACAATCCAGCCAATTTTTCTCCTTTGAAAGGCGAGGAGATAAACAAATGGGCAATGGAATCATTTTGCATATGCATAGCAACTGGACTGGAACTGATCTTAACTAAAGCATTAGCCAAACCATCAGGATATCTGGTTAATAATACTGCTGAGGAATCAGCTAAGAATTCTCTTTTTCTAGAAATGGCCAATTGAATCA
>JAKLGF010000095.1:2544-2784 GCA_022710815.1 Patescibacteria group bacterium | reverse complement strand
CATTGTCTTGGATATAGGCATAATTATTAAGAATCAAATCTAAATCCCCGGAAAGCGGAATAGAACCATTGGGCTTTCTATTATTCAAATCTATTTTAATATTGCTATAAGAAGCATTGTAGCTGAATCTTATCTTCCCTCCAGAAGTTTCCCTATTCCCTTTAACACTATATATCCCAATCAAAGAAGCATTGGCATGTTTTTGTTCCAATGGCTGGCTAGAGTCACTATTGGTAACTT
>JAKLGF010000095.1:0-2534 GCA_022710815.1 Patescibacteria group bacterium | reverse complement strand
AATAGGCGGAATTTTATTTTTATTGAAATAATAAATTACGCCAATTAGAACAATAAGCATTATGGCAATATATGTGATTGCCTTGTAAATCTTCATATTAATTCTTAGTTAAAATCATCACATTTTGCTCTACATCATTATCTTGCCATTTTTCTCTAGGTACTTGTTCTTTCCAATCTCCAATGGAGATATCAAAACCATGTTCTTTAGCTAAAGATTCCAATCTTTCTGGAGAATGATAATACTTGTCTGTTACGCCCCCTTCTAAATATCCAGATTCTGGATTGCCTGATTCTTTAAAGAATTTCAAACTAAATTTCTCTCCTTCTTGCAAAAATCTAGTTTCATTATCTGGGAATTCTTGGCCTTGATGCAAGAATCTGGCATTAGTAGAAATACTATCAATTTCTGGAGAAACTGTTGTTAGAGTTGATACTAATCTTCCTCCTTGTTTTAATTTCTGAGAAAGCAAATTAAATAGTCTGTCCAAACTATTGTCATCAATGTGATCCAAAGTATATTGCATGACAGCTAAATCCAAAGCCTCATTTGGTCTATTATCTAAATAGTCCAGCATATCAGAATTGATAAGTTCAACTACTTTGCCTCTTTCACTATATTGATCTTTAAGTAAGTATTCCTGAGCTAATTCCAACATATATGGAGAAGAATCTACCCAATCAAATTTACTATCTACATTTTCTTCTAATTTCTCAAAGAATTGATGATAGCGATCAATATGGGCCCCAGCTCCTAAATTAGCAGCTTGAATTGGCTCTTCTTGCGCCTCTAACCCAAACATCATAATATCATCTACAGCTTCAGAAACTTGCTGGTTTTTCTCATTTTGTTGCAATTCAGAAAATGCCCTGGCAGTTTCAGGATTTTCCCAATAATTCCTTATTTCCTCCTTTATTGGATCCTCGGGATAACTTTCGTAAGATTGTCCTTCTCCAAACATATTAATATTATTATTTTCCTTGATTATATACCAAAATTAAAAGGCGCTCAAATAGCGAGCGCCTTTTTTGTTTTGTTTACTATTTCTCCTGAGCCAACTTCTCAAAATACTCCATGAACTTGCGGGGGAATCTCTTTTTTTGCCTTTCGATGTAGCTTTCCAGGACATCAGAGAACTTGATGTTATAGCGCTTCATCAAAGAATTCAAGCAATTGATTATTTTCCCCAAGTTGACCATCAGTTTGCCATAACTCCGGTTGGGTTTGAAATAGGTCTTACTGATTACCACTGACTGACTTTCAATAGCAAAGCTAAGCATTGCTTTGGCAATCAAAAGCCTGAAAGTGCTTGTGCTCTGCAAAGCTGGGTTAACATTGTTGATGTTAATCCGGCTTTTGTACTTGGCCAGCTTTTCCAAGCTGAGTCCCAGCTTGTCGCAAAGAATTACCAAATACCAAAGCAATTTACCCATTCTTTCTTTGAGAGCCTCTTGGTCAATCTCATCTCCGAACAAGAAATTCAATTGGACCATATTGTCAATGTAATTGGCTTGCTCCACGATTGAAGCAACCATCAAAATGGTCTTAGCTCTTTGTTCTGTAATTCTTTTGACTACCTGGTCGTATTTAACGTAATCAGTGACTTTGGCCAAAGCTACAAACTCTGCAAGGGTCATTCCCTTTTTCTTTTCTGTCATTTCCCTATCCTTCCTGACAATATTTTATTGTCAATTGATGTCTGATTTACTATGCCAACAAATAATATTTGTGTCAAACAAAAAAAACCGCTCCCTTTTGGGGAGCAGTTCTTTGTTAAATTCCTAATTTTTCTTTGACTTTTTTGACCACATCTTCTAAGGACCAATCCGCTTTTACCAAATAGTCGGTTATTCCGCTTTCCATTGAGTTAAAAACAGCATCGCTATCTGTTAAATTAGTTAAAATGATTATGGGGATAGCATTATTAGGATCTTTTTGTCTTAATTCTTTAATCATTGTCAGCCCGTCCATTTTGGGCATGATAATATCCAAAAGAATTAAATCTGGCTTTTCTGATTCAATCATTTCCAGGCCTTCTAAGCCATTACTAGCATGAATAGTCTCAAATCCCTCATGATTGAATTTATCATGCAAAGCATTAGCCAATGCTGGCAAATCTTCAATTATCAAAATTTTTTTAGCCATATTTCTGTTTTCAAATATATCGGCCTTTATTGATTGTGGACAATCACTTCTTTAAGATCATCAATAATCTGATCTAATCTGTAATCAGATTTGGTGAAATATTTTGTAACTCCCAGACTAAGGTACGAGGAAACCTTTTCTTGGCTAGCAGTATTAGAAACAACAAAAATTGGAATCATTTTCCATTTCTCATTATTCTTTAATTCAGCCACAAAATCTAGACCGTCTTTTTTGCCTAGTAAATAATGATCAAGCCAGATAGCAGCCACATCTTTTACATCTTCAAGATAAGATTCGGCTTGCTCAACGCTTCGACAAGTGACAACATAAAAGTCATTGCGTTCTAGCTTGCATTTGATAGCATCTAAAAGGGGCTTTTCGTCTTCAAG
>JAKLGF010000094.1 GCA_022710815.1 Patescibacteria group bacterium | reverse complement strand
GGAATTATTTCGTAAAGCTTGGCTGATTCTTCGGGAATTAATTCTAAAACATTAAGAGGGACGTCTTTAACATCAACTTTCTTGTATGAGTATCCCAGCAATTCAGCCTTAGCTTTGAAGACTTCATCTTCGGTTGCTAATTTTTTTTCTAAAATAATCTCCTCTTCTTTTTTAGGAGATATTTTCATTTCTTCCTCCAGGGCTGCAACCTTGGATTTATCAAAAATCTTTTTTTCAACAAGCTTGTTGACTAAAATACTCATTTATATTTTTTGCAAATTACTTGGCTTCTTCTTTAGCACTTGATCCTCTTCCAGCAAATGGATTTTCTCTCTGATAATCTTTCGTGGCTTCATCGGTAATAACAACCTGGTCATATTCTTTAAAAAGGCTGTAATTAACTTTTTCCAAAGTAACAAAATCTATCTTAACAGGCTCCAGTGATTTAGTTTGTTCAAATGGCATTTGGGGTATGAGCTTGGGAGCATAAAGGAACATATATAGTCCTGCTGCCACCAGCACCACAATAGCAATAATGTCTTGAACTTTTTCTGGGTCTTGTAAATTATTATTCATAATTTTGTGTTTTACTTTGATGCTCTTGGCCCAGGATAAACATAGACCCTGGTGTTAACATTAAATGTAAAGGGATCGCTGTTCTTAGCTGGAGAAGAGAATTTCATATTCGCCACAGAAACAAATCTCGGAGATTGCTCAATAGCAGCTAAGAATCTTTCGAAATCAGTGAAGAATCCTGACATTGTCAAACTGACATTGTATGCTTCCAAATTAGTTCCCCCAGCTCCGATTGTTGTCTGCTTGGCTGGGCTAATAGAAATAGTGTCTAAAATCAATCCGCTGTTTTGAACTGTTTTCTGGTAATTATGGAATAATTCTGGGCTGGAAAAGTCAGCTACATTAGGCATAGCAGCATTAATACTCTGAACAATCTTACTGTAGGAGATTTCATTACCATCAACAGTGAAAGTCTTTCCTCCTTCTTCGGGTGGCTTAATGTCATTGGCCTGCTGATTGATTGTATTCATGTAATCAATAATGTTAGCCAAATCTTTTTGCTTAACATCAGCATTCTGCTTGGCTTGCTCCCATTCCCTGTATTTAGGCAAAAGAGCGAATTGGAATGATCCAACCAAAACAATTACGGAGATTAATAAGATTAAAATTGAATTTTTCATTGTTTTGTTTTTTATTTTTTAAATAATGCCTGCAAAGATGCAGCGTTAAGGGAAACATTGAAAGTGAAATTAATTCCCTTTTCTTTATTAATCCCAACCTCCTTGATTGTTATAGAATTAACATGTTCCTTATCTGCTTTAAAAATCAAGTACTGTTTGGCTAGATTCTGGAAAGTATCAGAGATTCCCCCCAAGACCACAGTCTTTCCATCCATGTCTGCTTCAAAATTATTGTAATAAATCTCAGGCAGAGTTCTTTGCTTTACAAATTCAAATATTTTAGAAGCTTCGGTTCTGCTGTTTAGAAGTTTGACATAAACATCTGACTTCTTTTTTAAGGCTAACATGTTAGCCTTCTGGTCGCCCTCTGACATTTGTTTTTCCCAGGTAGTAATGTCATTAACATAGCCTTTCATTCTGGTATTCTCCTTTTCAATGAGGACATAATGAAAGACGATGAAACCGATTACCACTGCTACAATTAAGAACAGGGATAAGTAGGCCAGGGCGTCGATAGTGTCAACTTTATTCTGCTTTTGCTTGGGAATAAAAGTTGAGGGGGCTTGGTTTTTTGTTTCCATATTTTTTGTATATATAATTAAAGTTCAAACCCTCGCATGGCTGCTCCAATAGCAACAGCAAAGCGCGGACCTGATTGTTTTAGCTTCCCTTCCAAAGCTGAAGGGTATAATATTTTTACAAAAGGATTAGCAAATTCTATGCCATCTTCTAAAGAGAATTGCTGAGTGAAGTATTCAATTAATCCAGGCATGGCAATAGGAGATCCAGAAACTATCATTTTAGAAACTTTCTTTTCCTTTATTCTGTAGAAATCTCTAAAGATTCTGTCAGCTTCTTGAATCATCATGTTAATAGAAGGAATTAAAGCATCTCTAACCTGGGGATTAACATTCATTATGCCATTGGTCTTTTTCATCTCTTCGGCTTGGGCAAAATCTATTCCCAAAGTTTCAGATAATTTCTGATTCATTTCATTTCCAGAGAAATTAATACTGTGAGATGTTTGCAAGATTCCATTCTCAACAATAGATATGGTACTGCTCCTCATTCCAATATCCATGATGCAGAGTATTTTTTTGTATCCTCCATTAACAGCGCGAATCAAACTGAAAGCTTCTGGTTCAAATCCAGCAAATTCTAATCCGCAGTTTTGGCAAACTCTTTGATACTGATCAATGATCTGATTAGAAATTGCAACAGCTAAAATTCTAAACATTGAACTTTTTCCATCAACTGATTTTATCTCTTCAATGGGCAACCAATCTAGAGTAACAGTAGCTAATGGAACAGGAATATATTTCTTAGCTTCAAACTTAACAGCATCTGACATTTCCTTATCATTCATTTTGGGCAATTCAAAAGTAGTAAAAAATGTAGCAAAATCAGGCAGAGAGAATAAAGCTTTTTTAGCTGTAATTCTAGCCTGTAACAAAGCAGTTTTTAAAGCATGGGTAACATTTTCTTCAGACAAGAAAAGATTGCTTTCTCCAACACTCATAAAAGGCTTAGAGAAATTTCCTTCTGAAGGAATCTCAGCATAATTTTCCAAATTGAACTTACCGCTTTTTTCTGATAGCTGGA
>JAKLGF010000093.1 GCA_022710815.1 Patescibacteria group bacterium | reverse complement strand
AAATGGAGCCAGTGATTTCTTACAAGCATTAGTTACTGATAATATTGTTCCCGCAGGTGGAATTCCTAAAGAAAAAACATTGCCAATTTCTAATTGTACCTATGCTTATACCCATGTTGATTTAAGTTGTAGCGATTGCCAGGGATCATACGGAGTTCTGTATGCTAAGTGCGAAGGAAAGACTTGCCCTGCAGGAGAGAAAATTTGTTGCAAAGATAATCCTAATTGGCCTGCGCCAGCTGGAGGAGACAATTTGGATTCCTCTGATATGGTATATTTCTTCAAAGAGTAACTTAAAAAACGCCCTCCGGGGCGTTTTTAATTTTGAGTCAATTCCTTAATTTTAGCTATTGCTCGGCACTGGATTTGTCGGATATTTCCCAGGGACTTTCCAGTTATTTCACTTATCTCTTGGTTGGATAAATGATTAATAAATTTAAGTGTCATTATTTCCTGTTGGTCTTCTGGGAGATTAGGAAAGACAGCCATTATCTTTTGCCAGAGAAATTGAGACTGCATTAATTCTTCTTGGTTTTGAACTTCTTCTATTTTTTCCTCATCTTCAATCTTTACTTCTTTTTTCTTTCTCTGATAGTCTATTAAAGTATTTCTAGCTACTGTAAAAAAATAGGCTAAAGGCTGACCTTGAATTCTGTAATCATCTAAATTCTTGAATACTTTGATAAAAACAGTTTGGGTTAAATCTTGAGCTTCTTGTTTGTCTTTAAGTCGGAAATAGAGGT
Source organism: Patescibacteria group bacterium (assembly GCA_022710815.1). GTDB lineage: Bacteria > Patescibacteriota > Minisyncoccia > Minisyncoccales > JAGOPM01 > JAKLGF01. The sequence goes on along the minus strand of JAKLGF010000093.1, from coordinate 2,176 downwards.
AGCGGAAAATAGGGGCAAAGTAGGCTTGATAAGCCTGCCCAAAAGCATCTTTGTCTCCGCTCTTAGCGCGGAGCAATAATACCTTGATATCTTCCATGGTTTTATCATACCAAAAAACAGCCTCTTTGATAAGCTGTTTTCTGGTTACTTTAACACTTCTATAAACGCCCTTTTGGCTCCGAAATTAATAGCTTCTTTTTTAGTTGGGAACCAGATGTCTACAACGTACTTTTTTCTTGGATGCATTCTGTCTTCCACAACAAATATTTTGTTGCCGAATAATTCCGGGATTCTGACTTTTGTGCCCATGGGCAAGATATTGGTAGCAATTATTCCTTCTCTGACTAATTTACCTGAAGCAGTGATAAAAGGAGTGCTATCGGTTTCTTCAGGAGTTGAGGAATAGGCAGTAACAATAACATCATATTTCTTGCCAGTGCTTTGGATCTGTTTGATTTCATGATTGTCAGCCAGTGATTTCTGGGGAAGGGTAGGCTCAACAAAGAAAAGCACAGAGAATAGGGCAACAAAAATCCCGATCTTTGAAGTTTTATTCATAAGATTTTTGTTTAGATTATTATTTAACAATATTTAAGTACTAAAAAAGCGCTAACCAAAGCGCTGGAGCGGGTAACGGGAGTCGGACCCGTGTCTTGTCCATGGCAAGGACATGTAATAGCCACTATACGATACCCGCAAAACCTCTGGTGCCGCGGAGTGGAATCGGACCACCGAGACCTTTCCGTTTTCAGCGGAACGCTCTACCACTGAGCTACCGCGGCATATTTTGCATAAACAATTATAACTGTAAAACTTTCTCTTTTCAAGAATTAACGTGGACGATGCAGGGTTCGAACCTGCGACCTCATCAGTGTAAATGATGCGCTCTGACCAGCTGAGCTAATCGTCCGATTCAATTGTGCCCGGGGCGGGACTTGAACCCGCACACCCAAAAGGGTCACGCCCCTCAAACGTGTGTGTATGCCAATTCCACCACCCGGGCAGTGTTTTCAAAAGAGGGTTCTTTGTTTTATTCAGCAGATTCCTGAGAAACTTCAGCTACTTTCTTAGCGTGTTTCTTTTTGAATCTGACATTTCCTTCCTTCTCTCTGATGTAATAAAGCTTAGCTCTTCTAGTCTTGAAGCTTTCCAATACTTCTATCTTTTTGATAGTAGGGGAGTGAAGAGGAATAACTCTTTCAACGCCAACGCCATCGATCTCTTTGCGAACAATAATTGTTCCGCCGATTTCGTTTCCGTGCTTGGCAGCGATTACTTTACCATCGAAAATCTGGACTTTCTCCTTTTTGTTCTCGATGAATTTTTGATGTATGCGAACAATATCTCCAGTTTTAACTGTGGGGATATCTGTTTTTTTCTGTTCTGCTATGAACTTGTCTGCTTTGATAGACATATGTTTACTTTTTTAAATTTAAAATAATGTTTTGTAGGTCTGGTGGTAATGGGCAATTAAATTCCTTATCTTGTCCATTGGCCATTTTGATCTTAAGGTATTGGGCATGCAGAAATTGTCTTGAGAGCCCAGCAATGGCTTTTGAGTCCTTAAAGCCATATAATTGGTCTCCAGCTATGGGATGTCCAATTGATGAAAAATGAACTCTGAGCTGGTGTTTTCTGCCAGTTTTAGGGTAGGCTTCTACTAAGGTAAAATCGTCAAATACTTCTACGACCTTCCAATCAGTAATAGCTGGTCTGAGCCCCTTTTTAGAGGCATCTGGCCCTATGGGCGAAAAGGCGCATTGCTTGGTCCTTTGGGACGGGCAGCGGCCTATCAAACTGTTGATTTGCCCTTCTTTTGTTGTAACCTTTCCTTGCAATAAAGTCAAGTATTTTTTGACTGTTTGGCGGTCTTCAAACTGCTTTTGTAAAGCCTCTAAAAACTGGCTATTCTTGGCCACTAAAAGCAGGCCAGAGGTATCTTTGTCCAATCTGTGGGCAATGCCATATCTAGGGGGCATTCCAGCCTCTTTTAGATAGGGAAAAGCCACTAATAATTGATCAATTAGGGTTTCTTCTGTTTGATTTTCATTTTCTGGGAAAACAGTAATTCCAGCTGGTTTGTTAATAACCAAAAGGTCCAAGTCCTGGTAGACAATTTCAAAATTTGGCATATAATGCTATTAAGGATTTGTGCTATTATTATAGCATAAATTTT
>JAKLGF010000092.1 GCA_022710815.1 Patescibacteria group bacterium | reverse complement strand
CCTAGCCATTCTGACAGACAAGGATAGGTTAATCAAAGATTTGAAAATGGATGTTTGTATTACAAACAAAGAATAGGAGGAGAATGAACCAAAAAGCAATCAAATACAGCGAAATTCTGGCAAACTTGTTGAACAAAATCAAATTATCAGTCAATCTTTCCTGGGAACTTCACATAGATACTGAGCCAATCGCAATTCAAACAATCCCATATTGCCCAGTAATAATCGGCTTCCTGACCGATAAAAATGACCAGCAAGTTTTTAAAATCGCCATAGGCGACGACAATCAATTAACCTGCTATTTCGACCCCAAAGAAATTGATGTTCCCAAATTTTGCCATGTTTTCAACAGCCAAATTGTTCCTTTCAGTAAAGAACATGCCTTGGAAATTGATTCGATCGTCAGCTTGTGACAACAAAGGACAAAGGCGTGATCTCATCGGACACGCCTTTTAATGTACAATAGGGGATTGTCCCTATTGACATAGAAGCGAAATATGTTCTTGCTAATTAATATTGGGAGTGTATAATTAATTAATGAAATCTTTTATCAAAATATTAATAATATTGATTCTTTTTCCTAATCTTAGTTTGGCAGCTGAGCCAATTGCTGTTCAAAGCATTGCCAACTATATAGTAGGCATACAAGAACCTAGCGGAGCCATCCCAGATGCTTTTGATAATCCTTTTTATAACCAAGACAATGATTCTGGCTATGCTTTAACTGGCTTGTTTTATGCCTACAAAGCAACAGGCAATACTAAATACTTACAAGCCATGAAAAATAATCTAGAATGGCAAGCAAGCTTGCAAGATTCTGATGGTTCTTGGCACTGGGCTTATTCCAAACAAAACCAAAGATTTTCTCCTGTAGTTAGCCAGTATTACCAATCCCAAGGCATTAGAGATATTAAAAATGTAGATGCTATTCAATCATATTTTGCCTATAATCTCTGGCTTTTAGCCCTAACTGGTCAAGAAGCTAGCTTTGTTAAGCAAATGATCCCAACAGCTAAAAAGGGGATTGATGTCTTTTTAACTAGAAACTATGATCCTAAAGATGGTTTGTTTTATAGCTCTTGGCAATTAAAGAACAATCAATGGCAAAGGCTTTCTATTAAATATTCTTCTGGCCAGGCTGACTCATATTTAGGCCTCATGGCTATTTACAAACTAACAGGGGATAAGAGGTATTTTAATACTGCCCAGCATATTAAAAACAATTTTGACTATTATTTCTGGGACAGCGCTAATCGCAGATATTTCATTGGCATTGATAATACTGAGAAAATGAAAGGGGAATATTTAATGCCCCAGGGATATATTCCCTTTGTTTTCAAAAACAAAACTCCTTGGCAGCAATGGACTTTGTATTATTTAGCCAAAAACCAACAATACGATGGATCAATTAAGGCCCAAAACAACAGCAAAGAAACTATCTTTTCTGCCTTTTTAGCTTTAGGAGATACTTCCTTAAATATGTATCCTTATCATCGCCAAAAGGCTTTAACCTACATTAAATCAATGAAAGCTAGTAATGGGGGAATTAAAATGTCTAGCCAATATCCCTACCTATATACCAATATTGCTGGGTTTAGTATTATGGCCTTAGCTCAAGACAATACAGATTATGTGAAATAAAAAAACAGCCCCCAAGGGGCTGTTTTAATTAGCTTACCCAATACTTATCTTTAGTCATTTTATCCTCTTTAGCTACTACTGTTTCAATTTCTTTTTTAGCTGTCATTGAGAGCTTCTTTAATTGCTCATCATTGAGTTTGTTCAACTCTTTAGCCCTAGCAGTTAAACTGCTTTTTTCATTAAACTTAGGATCATTTAAAACATCAGCTAAAAGAATATTTAAGATAAAACCAACGCGAGGGGAAGGGGAAAGATCAAGCATTTCCATAATCTGAGATCCGTCTAGTTTAATCATTTTAGGAGTAATTGGATCCTGGGAAACCTTGTCGATTAAATACTGTAAGTGCCTTAATTTGTAAGGCTCGGCCTTAGGGCAACCAGAACCAACTCTATCTGATTGGCGGAGTTCTAATAACTCAGGCATGTTTTCTGGGCCAACATTGCGCACTAATCTACGAATAGAGCTTTCTGTTACTTCTCCCACGTTATAGTAAAACAAATGATAGCGGACTAGCAAAACAATCTTGTCTGTATCTTTGTTGGGAAATTTCAATCTTTCCAAAGCCTTTTTAGCTTGCTTGGCTCCCACTATTTCATGATTGTAAAAAGTGGAATCCTGGCCATCTCCATGCTTAGTAGCTGGCTTGGCAATATCATGCAACAAAGCAGCCATTCTCACATGCATGGAAAATCCTTTTTTAGCAGCAAAGTCCAAGGATTTTAAATAGTGGTTATAGCAATCAAATTTGTGGTGCTTGTTTTGGCCAATGCCATAACCAGCTTCAACTTCAGGTAAAATGTATTTTAATAATCCTAAAGATCTGAGCAACTCAATTCCATTAGCAGCTTCAGAACAAGCAATAATCTTAAGCAATTCATCCCTGATTCTTTCTTGGGAAACCAAGCTTAAAAGCTTGGCATTTTTAACAATAGCTTCCTTGGTTTTCTCTTCTATTTCAAATCCTAAAACAGTGGCAAATCTGACTGCCCTAATTAAGCGCAAAGCATCTTCATTAAATCTCTGGTCAGGATCTCCTACAGCTTTAATAATCTTGGCTTTGAAATCTTTTTGACCATCAAAAGGATCAATAATTTCTTTGGCTAAATTAATAGCCAAAGCATTAACTGTGAAATCTCTTCTGGCTAAATCTTCTTCTAAAGTCTTAACCCATTTTATTTCATCGGGATGTCTACGATCACTGTAAGTTGTTTCAGTTCTGTAAGGAGTAATCTGAACTTCTTTCAGGGAAGGGGATTGGCTATCAGTTAATACTGTTACTGT
>JAKLGF010000091.1 GCA_022710815.1 Patescibacteria group bacterium | reverse complement strand
ATATTTTAGATATTCTAAAGGGCCTTAAATAGGGGCTTTTTGGATTAGAAGCCCTCATAGCTCAATGGATAGAGTATCTGCCTTCTAAGCAGATTATGCAGGTTCGATTCCTGCTGAGGGCACACACAAGCCATGGTGGCCATGGTGTAGCGGTTAGCACAAGAGTTTGTGGAGCTCTTAGCGCGGGTTCGATTCCCGTTGGCCACCCACATTGCAAAAAGCCCCTTATTGGGGCTTTTTGTTTTCTATATTATAATTACTTGCCAAGTAATATTAAAAAAAATATGGCTATAACTTTTAAAGAAGAACATAGTGTTGGTGTCAAAGAAATTGATGATCAGCACAAACAATTTATTGCTATTCTTAATGAATTAGCAGATGCAATTGATAATAATAAGACAAAAGAAACCTTAGCTCATATCTTTGATGAATTAGGGAGTTATGCAGAATTTCATTTTGCTACAGAAGAAAAATACTTTGATATGTTTAGCTATGATGGGGCAGAGGAACACAAAGCTAAACACCAAGAATTGAAAGAAAAAATTGCAGACCTAAAAAGCAAAATGGCAGACAATCAAGTAAGTCTTTCTTTTGAACTAATTGATTTTATGGAAGATTGGCTGATTGATCATTTGGCTAACATGGATCAAAAGTACGTCCAATGCTTTAAAGAACACGGGTTATCTTAAAAAGAACCGCCCCAAAAGGGCGGTTTTTGTATTGTTGACTGAACTGTCACAAAATGTTATAACCTAATCAAAGGAGGACATTGAAAATGGCTACAAAGTAGCCCAAATACTTGTTCTAAAACCATTCTAAGGAGGTAAAGTTTGCTTAATCTGCAAGCAGTTGTTGATAGTGTCAAGAAAAGGAAGCAGGGTGATAGAAGCAAGCACATCGGCCTGTTCGTCTGCGGAGGGAATGCTAGAGGGGCATATAATGCCGGAAATTTTCTGGAACTCCACCAACAGGGACTAATGGATTGTTTCGATGTAGTTATCGGTCAGTCAGCTGGTTCTGTTGTTGCAGCCTATGGTTTGGCTGGTCCAGAACAAACAGAAATCGGATCCTCGATTTTCTATGTGGAAATGGCTTCCGAGAAGTACTTTGATCTGGGCAGGCAAGAGAAGCAGTTGGACATTGATTACATCAAAGAAGTCATCAGCTATTCTAACAGTCCCAAGAGAATCGACCGCGACAAGATATTGTCTTGCAGGCAATTGTTCTACACTGTTTGCCAGACAACCAAAGGCCAGATCAGAATCTTTGATTCTAAGACAGTATCCATTTTCCCGCACCTGTACGCTTCTATTGCTTACCCTGGTTTGTACAATGGTGTTGAAAGAATCAATGGGGAAGAGTGCCGAGATTGCTCCATAACCAAGTATCCATTCAAGGAAATCATGGAAACAATCAAGGGATTGCCCATAACTGACTTCTTGATTCTAGAAAACTGGCCTGAAAAGACTGACGAGAAGAAATACACCCTACGTGAAGAAGCGAGGCTGGGAGAAATTCTTCTCAAGAAGAATTCAATTGTTCTCAAAGAGGTAGTTGCTTCTGATCATATCAACAAGAAACAGTTGGAGTATATCAAGAATCTCCCAGGGATAAACTTCGGCATTGTTTATCCTAAGAGAGTTTTCTCCAAGACCTTCACTGCTGATTCTGATCTGGCTAAATTCTCTATCAATGAAGGCCGGAGAATGATTCAAGAGCTCTTTTCCTGAAACAAACAAAAACCCCGTTTCTAACGAGACGGGGTTTTAATATTGCTAATTATTCTTTTTCCTGGAGCTTAGCTGCTAATTGAAGTTCTTTTTCTTCTCTGAGAACCATGAATTGCAATTCATCTCCAACTTGATGTCTTTGCATAATATCATTGAGAGTATTTTCTTCTGTAATCTTCTGTCCATTGCATTCCAAGATTATATCAAATTCCTGCAATCCTGCTTGATCAGCTGGTGAGTCTTTGATAATGGCTGGTTCTCCTAGTCTTTCCCTAAAAATTAAGGCTCCGTAATTAACTGGCAATTGATTAGTTTTGGCAATATTCTCATTAAGAATTAAATACCTTATTCCCAAGAAAGGTCTTTTTATTTTCCCGAATTTCTTGATTTCATCTAGAATTACTTTGGCATAGTTGATAGGTATGGCAAAGCCAATATTTTCTGCTCCTGCTACCATAGCGCTATTTATCCCGACCACTTTTCCTTCCAGATTAGTTAATGGTCCTCCTGAATTTCCAGGGTTAATAGCAGCGTCTGTTTGGATTAATCCTCGCAAACTTAAAGCTCCGACATGAGCTTCTCCATAGGCAGTGATTTTGCGGCTTAATCCAGAAATTATTCCAGCTGAAATTGTATCATCAAATTCTCCCAAGGGATTTCCTACAGCCACAACTGTTTCTCCTAGATCTATTTGATTAGAGTCTCCTAGGTCTAAATAGGGGAGCTTGGTGGCATCAATTTTTAAAATAGCTAAATCAACCAAAGGATCTTTAGCTAATATCTTAGCTGAATATTTTTGTCCTGGAGAAACTAAAACAGTGTATTCACACTGAGAATCTGCTACTACGTGGTTGCAAGTAACAATATATCCATCTGGAGAAACAATAAAGCCCGATCCTCCTCCTACTTTAGTTCTTTCTTTTTGGTTAGTTTCAAACTTGGGCAACATGACATTGCTATTGCCAAAGGGTAGGGCAAAGTACCCGTCTATTTTAGGAAGGTCTTTGGAGGCCACTATGGTGATGGCAGCTGGACAGACTTTTTTAGCTACTTTGACAATGGGCTGGCTGTCTTTAGAGTAGGATTTTCTAAGCATTGTTTTTTGTTATTTTATATGGTTATTTTACCACTTTTGGGTGTTGCCAACAAGTTAAAAAAATGGTAAGTTAATTCTATTGTTAATACCCTAGGGAACTAGGCCCTTATAGCTCAACGGATAGAG
>JAKLGF010000090.1 GCA_022710815.1 Patescibacteria group bacterium | reverse complement strand
TGTTGACAGCTATTCTTATCCCCTTGGCCAAACATTTTTGGCAGATATGAATAGTATCTTCTCCAGCTGGAGTCAATAATTGGTATTCATGAGAATATTCAGAGAATGTTCCACCTGAAGCATAGGTGTAATAAATCTTGTCCCAGATTTCTAGTCTCTGGAAAATATTTTTGTAAGCATCTTCAACTTTGTTGTAAAAAACATCTAAGTCTTGTTCATTTCTATGAAAGGAATACAAATCTTTCATCATAAATTCCCTTCCCCTTAAAAGACCAGACTTGGCTCTTAATTCCTTTCTGAATTTAGTTTGGAATTGGAATAATGACAAAGAATATTCTGATTCTTGAGTAGTCGGCAAATCCTGAAAACTCTGGATATATTTCTTAGCCAAAGGAACAACGACTTCTTCATGAGTAGGGCCAAGGGCAATTTCCTTGTCTCCCTCTTTAACCTTATACAAATCAGTCATTGTATCCCAGCGCCCAGTAATCATCCAATTTTCTTTAGGATGCATAGCAGGCATTAAGATTTCCTGAGCTCCAATTTTTTGCAATTCTTCTCGAATAATATTTTCAATCTTAGTCATTACTCCCAGGCCCAACGGAAGATAGCTGTAAACTCCGGCTGACAGCTTATCTATGAATCCGCCCCTGATTAAAAGCTGAGCATTAATGCTAGGCTCATCTTTGGGCAAATCCTTTTGAGTTTTGTAGAAAAATTGGGACTGCTTCATTTTTTTAATATTATATTTTTAAATTGGAAGAAATCCTTAAAGATTAAAAATACTCCTAGGCACAAGAAGAAAATCAATCCAATTGAGTTTATCCTGTATTCAATATGGGCTGGGATTCTCTTTTTGAAAATGGCTTCATAAAGCAAGAAAACCAATCTTCCTCCATCCATAGCTGGCAAAGGAAGCAAATTAGTGAAAGCAATCAAAAGAGAAATCAAAGCAGTCAGATTGAACAATTCCTTGGCTCCTTCTGGGGCTACCATCTTTACTATAGCATATAATGCCACAGGACCAGCCATGTTTTCGCTGATAATAGAAGCGTCTTTTTTGGCAAAAGCAGTGCCAAAGACATATTTTAAACTAGCTCCAACATAATTAAACATATTGGCCCCATGGATAAATCCAGAACCAATTTTGGTTAAAATATTGGAATTGTAATTAATTTGGACTGCTTCCATTAAACTGGCTCCAATTAATCCTTTTGAAGGCTCTCTTTTGCTATCAGGAATAACAATGGCAGTTTTGGTAGCATTAGTCTTTACATTAATAATATCTAAATGAATTTCCTTATCCTGATTGCTTTTCAAAACATTGATGAATCCTGAAGCTGAATCCAGTTTCTGCCCTTCAGCTGAAACAATAGCATCATATTGGCTTAATCCTGCTTTTTGGGCTGGAGAATCATCAGTGACTCCTACTACAATCGGATAAACATTCTGCTGGCCATAAGGAAAGCTATATCCCGGAATTCCAACAGTCTGCCAAGAAGAAAATCCCTGGGAAGCTAAAACAAAGTAAAAGATTAAAACAGCAAAAAGAAAATTAACAATAATTCCTCCAGAAATTACCAAAAATCTGTTAAGCAATGGCTTGCTGTCAAAATCCTGATCTCCCTGGGACTGATCACTGCCAGTTTCTCTGCTGGATAAAATATTATTGAATGCTCCAAATGGTAACCAATTCACAGAGAAAATAGTGGATTCTGTTTTAACTTCTTTGTTTCCTAAAACAAAAACCCATTTCCCATTTTCTTTATAAACTCCAAAAATCCTAGGAGGCAAACCAAATCCGAATTCGATTACTTTAGCTCCTGCTTTTCTAGCCGGATAAAAATGACCCCATTCATGAATAAAAGCAATAAGGTTGATGACAAATAAAAAGATTAAAATAACAAGAATGTCTGCCATTATCCCATTATTTCTTTTTCCTTTTTGTCGACAATCTCATCTATCTTTTTGTTGTAATCATCAGTAAATGTCTGCAATTCATCCTTAGCCTTGAATTTCTCATCTTCAGAAATCAATTTTTGGGTAAATAGACCCTCTGTCTCCTTAGAGATTTCCTGTCTCCATCTGCGCAAGGCTTGTCTGGTAGCTTCTCTTTTTTCTGAAATTGATTTAATCAATTCTTTTCTGTATTCCTCAGTCAAAGGAGGAAGAGTCAAACGAATTTGATCTTTATCTACAACTGGAGAAGCTCCAACACTGGCTTGATGTAAAGCTTTCTCAATTGCTTCCAAGCAAGTCTTGTCCCAAGGCTGGATTAAAATCTGCCTAGGTTCTGGGCAAGAAATTGATCCCAAATGCTTGATAGGCATTTTAGATCCCATGTAGTCCACAACCACATCTTCAACTAGTGAAGGCGAGGCTTGGCCTGTTCTTACTTTCTGGAGTTCTGCTTTAAGAAAGTCCAAAGACTTATCTATTTCTCCCTTATATTTATTGAATATGTCTTTTATTTTTTGGTTCATAATTCTAATAATATTATTTCTACGCTTAGCTTTGCATTGACATTGGTGAAGTCAAGGGAAAACAAAGCGGTTTGTATTTTTTTTATTACCCTAATTATTTTTTTTGGTGTGTAATTAATTTTGGCTCCTAAGCCATTAGTTAAATCCTTGGCAATCCCCATTTTCTCAAGCAATAATTGCCTTAAGAAATTGAGCCAGGCAGTCAAATAGCTTTTGAGCTGGGAAAAGTCATCTGACTTGGATTTGCTTTTTTCTGGGAACAATCCCTTAACATAGGCAAATCTCTGGGCCAGATTGGAATTAATTAAATTGGCAAATTCTTGGTTTTTGTAAACATCTTGTTTTTGTTCTTCTTTGCCCTTCTTGAAAGGAAAGAATATTCTAGCGCATCGGGAAACTATTGTTGGCAAAAGAATATCTGGATATTGGGTGATTAAAACAAAAACAGTTTTTCCTTTTGGCTCTTCTAAAGATTTCAAAAGGCAATTCTGGGCTTCTTT
>JAKLGF010000009.1 GCA_022710815.1 Patescibacteria group bacterium | reverse complement strand
AAAAATGATCGGAGTTATTAAAAATATATCGAGTTAAGTAATAAAGATCTTGGGCAGTAGTTTTGTTTTCAGATTCATAACCATGAGTATCAAAGAATTCTGTTGAAGCCATCATAATTGATTTAGCCTTGGCATTCATTGTATCAATAGTCTTCTCTTGGCCCATAATATTTCCTAATACTTTAGCTGCATTGTGGGAATCTGAAATCAACATGGGATAAACTAATTCATAGAGCCGATAGTTTTTATCCTTAGCTAATCCGGGAGTGCCTCCGGGCAAATCAATCATTGCTTTCTGGACATAAATCTTACGATTTAAGTCCACATTCTCAGTGACTGTCATGGCTGACATGAGCTTAGTCAATGATCCCATTTTGAATTGTTGTTGGGATGCTTTTTGAGCAAAGACATAATCAGCATTAACATCAGCTACTAAATAGCTACTGGCGCTAACTTTAGGAAATTGGGCAAAAACTGTTGTTGGGTATTGAGTTAAGTCTTTTTTAGCATCAACCACAAATATATACCATCCCTGCTGAGCGATATTAAATATTTTAGGAGCATCTTCGTCTTTCATCCTAATACACCCTCCTGAAAATCTGGACCAGAATTTCTTTCCGCTGGGATAATATGGAATGCCGTGTAAATAGAATTTGCCGTAAATTTGCAAAGCCCAAGGCATATACAAACCAGCAGGAACAGAAAAAGCAGCCCTAATTTTTTGGTTAATAATATTAAGTCCGGCTGGGACTGCTCCCCAATCTAAATAATTTCCCTTAGCAGCAATGTCTACTTCTTTTTCTAATTGCCCTTCTTTGAAAGCTCGGACTTTCATGTCTGGAATATTCACTTCTACAAAATTAGCTGCTTTAGCTAAGAATTGTTTTTCTACATCTGTTAAATCATTAAGATAATATCCTCCTCCCTCTTGAGTTTGGGATTGAGCAATATCTTCGGGCATGGAACTAGTCACATATTCAGAAATATTGGGAATATCTTCTGGGATATAGAAGGAATCTTTTACTGCCACGTCTTCAACAGTAAAGTCTTTGAAAACAAAAAAGGCTCCTGCAAACAGAATTGCCAGAAAGCCTAAGAAAATTATTAAAAGCAGAAATTTATTCATTTATGATATTTGGGTAAGATCATTGTTTAAAACTATGGGCTGAGTAGCTTGGATTTCCTCTGAATAGGGCATGTTTGGAACATTATTGAGCAAGAATATCTTTTTGTTATGAACATGGGCAAACCCTATTTCCATCAAAGTATTGCCTCCCACATAATTAGCAACTCCATTCTTGTCAAAATTCAAGACCAAAATGGCATCACTATTTACAATCTCATTGTAATGCCAGCGGATATAGTCATTTTCAATTTTAAGCTGACTATGTTCTTGATTTATTCTACTAGCAATAACATCAGCTTGATTATTGGCTAGGGCCACATAATCCTTATGAATATTGACTTCATGGCCCAATTCCCTGAGCTTGTTCTGGTATTCTAACATTTCCTTAGCAAACTTTGAACTTCCCACAATTGATATTTTCATGATTCTTGGAATTTAATTTCTTTGTAGCTATGCAAATCTATCCCATATTTAGAATAGATGTTTATCAATCCCCAATGGGCATTTTCTTTTTCCTGCAATCCTAGTAATTGCAATCCATGTTCAACATTCTTTAAACTAGTAGCTTCAATTTCTAAAAAAGGAGGGATTAATGGCCATTGATCAATATTGAATTCAATGTCTTCTAAAACAAATCTAGTTCTTTTGTTTTCTTGGTAATACTTTCCAGTAAAACAATCTAATTTACTTAATATCTCCTGCATTTTATCAAAATCACTAACCTCCATCTCTATTTCCTGAGTATCAGAAATTCCTGTTCCGCTTTTGTTTTTGTAAGTTAAAGTAGTTTTGTCTCCAATTTGTCTGAGCCTAATCCAACGGCCCATTCCTGGATTAACAGAATTAAGACATTCTAAATCAAAAACAAATCTTTTTTGCAAAGTTTCAGGAACTTCTTTGGCTCCCAAAGAACGCAATTTCTCCGCAATTGCCTTTGGGTCTATTTCCAGAACTTGTGTTTCAAATTCTGTAGCCATTTTTATTCCAAAGAGATTATTTGAATTCCTTTTTCTTGCAGGTCTTGAGGAGAATACCACTTTTCTAAATCTCCAATCTTAAACTTATTAACATTAGTTACTTTCTTTTCTAACGTCCTTCCACTCCTAATCTTAGTAACAAAATCATGTTCAATTAAGATTAAAGTATCTCCTTCTTGGATTGAAAAATCATTTAAGCGTATTTCGTATTTCTTTTTACCATCCAATATCTCCTGAAAATACTGTGGATCAATTGTTTTCTCAATTCTAGCCATATTAGAATTCAGCATTACCTGGAGTTCTTGGGAAAGCAATAACATCTCGAATATTTTCCATTCCAGTTAAATACATAATGAGTCTCTCAAATCCCAAACCAAATCCAGCATGCTTAGTGCCTCCGTATTTTCTCAAATCCAAATACCAAGAATAGTCTTCTTCTTTAAGCTTCATTTCCTTAATTCTCTCAATTAGTTTCTCCAGTCTCTCTTCTCTTTGAGATCCTCCAATAATCTCCCCCACTCCTGGAGCTAACAAATCCATAGCCGCTACTGTTTTACCATCATCATTTTGGCGCATATAGAAGGCTTTGAAGCCTTTGGGATAATCAGTGACAAAAACTGGTTTTTTGTAAACCTCATCAGTTAAATATCTTTCATGCTCAGTTTGCAAGTCTTTTCCCCATTCTGGCTTGTATTCAAATTCTTTTCCTGAATTCTGCAATGTTTCTATGGCTTGAGTGTAAGTAATGTGTTGGAATTCTGAATTAATTAAATTCTGGAGTCTTTCTTTCAGGCCCTGATCAATGAATTTGTTGAAGAATTCCATTTCTTCTGGAGCATTTTCCAAAACATAGCTGACCACATACTTAATCATGTCCTCAGCCAATTGAGCATCATCTTTTAAATCAGCAAAAGCAATTTCTGGTTCAATCATCCAGAATTCAGCTGCATGCCTCTTAGTATTAGAGTTCTCTGCTCTAAAAGTTGGACCAAAAGTATATACTTTGTTAAAAGCCATGGCAAAGGTTTCTGCTTCTAATTGCCCAGAAACTGTTAAGCTTGTTTCTTTGCCAAAGAAATCTTTAGAATAATCAATTTGGTCTTTTATCTTAGGAGTGTCTTTTAAATCCAAAGTTGTTACATGAAACATTTCTCCTGCTCCCTCACAATCGCTTCCTGTAATTATTGGTGTTTGAACATAGACAAAACCTCGCTCATTGAAAAATTTATGAATAGCAAAAGCAGCCAGAGATCTGACTCTAAAAACTGCTGAAAATGTATTTGATCTGGGTCTAATATGAGCAATAGTTCTAAGATATTCAAAAGTGTGCCTCTTTTTCTGCAAAGGATAATCAGGCAAAGATTCTCCGACTATTTCAATTTTTTTTGCCTGCAATTCAAATGGTTGTTCCTGGGCTGGAGATTTAACTAATTCCCCTATTACTGAAATGGAGCTACCAATAGCCAAATTCTGGATTTCTCCAAAATTCTCTAACTTTTCATCAAAAACAACCTGCAAGTTCTTGAAAAATGTTCCATCGTTTAATTCAATAAAGCCCAATCCTTTTGATGATCGGGTGGTTCTGGCCCAGCCATTAACAGTAATGTCTTGGTCAAGATATTTCTCCCATTCTTTGAATATTGCTCGTATTTCCATGAGAATAATATTGGCGGAGAGGGTGAGATTCGAACTCACGATCCACTTTCGCAGATACCACATTTCAAGTGTGGCGCTTTCGGCCGCTCAGCCACCTCTCCAATATTGTTAGTTATAATACAAAAATGATAGAAAATCAATAAAAACAAAACCCCTGGCGGGGTTGTTCTTTTTACGTCTTAAAGTCAAATTTTTCTGCTCGGCCTTCTTCTTTTTCAGGTCCCTTCTCAAGCATTTCCTCAAATGATTCTTCTTTTTCAGACTTAGGAGTCATTTTTTCAAAAACCCTGGAAGCTTCTTGATGTATTTTTTCTAGAAGGCTTTCTACTTGATTAGTATCTACTCCATAAGGGAGAATAATTACATTTTCTCCTTCTGAAAGCTGAGTGTCATCATCTCCTCCTACTTCAATGCCATTGTGTTTCAAAATTTCTCCAATAGCAAAAGAATAGGCTGCTGTTGCTCGCGGGTTTTCACATTCTAAAACCAACGAAGGATTCTCCTCTCCTTCCTGAATTTCTAATCTCCCGCGTTTAAATTCCTCATTTTGTTCCTGGCTTTCGCCGGACTCATATCTTGATCGTTCCATATTGCTGTATTGGATATAATTATACTAAATAGCCAAAACCCTAGCAATGTTAATAAATTAAAACGGCAATAACCCTTAGGGCTTTGCCGTTTTTACCTGTAATGATTAGAGTGCTACTTTGTCCAAGATATGGACATCATTGGCTTCAGCCTTTTTCTGAGCCAGATGAGCTTCTCTTTCCTGAATGGTTTTTCCTTGGATGGTTACTTTAACCCATCTCTTTTCCAAATCTCTGGCTGTTTTGAGTGTCTGATCGCCACAAGCTTTGGAAGCCTTTTCGTTGCAATGCGGCACTCCTTTGATAATGCCTGATGGTTGATTAAAGTAATCGTCTGACTTGTAACATCCAAGACGAATCTTAGCTTTTTTGTAAACAGCATCAAGATGATAGTGAATTCTTTTGTCTTGATACTGGAGGGAGCTGACGACAAGGTCGATAGTACCCTCTTCTCGTTTGGCCACAAAAGCCATGTCGTCTAGATTGATAATGATTTTGAAAATTTTGAATCCGAATGACAACATTAAAACACCTCCTTATACAGGTTTGTATATATAAGCTTTTATTGAAGCAACTGTTCAAGCACTGGAAAGCGCACAAAGAGTCGCTGCAATAGTTGATTTTCAATGTCCTACTATTTATGTTATATCACCTAAATGCTTTCCTGTCAATAGCCTTAAATTCCGAATTCTGGAGGAGCATTTTGGTCCATCTGCATTTTAATCAATTTTTTGCGATCTGACCAGATAACTGCCAAGGCTATTAACCCCAAAATACTACTAGCTACAAAAGGAAGATAGTTCTGAATAGTGTAAACAAGACCAGCAATAGAAGGGCCGATAATAATACTCAAAGAAGTAATGGCACTCATAATCCCCAAGACTTCTCCTTTCTTGCTCCCTGCTCCCCCGATAATCTTGCTATTCATTACTACTCTCAAAACTGACTGTGAAGCTACTAACAAAAACAATCCAAAAACAAAAATTGAGAAATTATTAAAAGACATGAGAATAAAGCCTACGATTAAAACTGCCATCATTAAAATTTCTAAATCCAATTCTTTGAATCTTTTCAACCAAAATCTTTTTATCAAGAAAGCTTGATTGATAAAAAGAACAACTCCAATGCCAGTCATAAACAAACCAGCTACAAAGGCTCCGTAACCATAAACATCTCCCAAATAAAGAGAGAAAATTGATTGCTGCATACTAACTGCTATACCAAACAAAAACCAAGACAAAAATGCTGGCAACAAGACTTTGTTGTTTAAAGCATTTTTGATTGGCAAAAAAGGATTCAAGCTCAAATGCTTTTCTTTTTCTAAATCAGTATTGCTTTCTGGAAGAATGAAATAGGCCAAAAGAGCATTTATAGTTGCCATTACTCCAGCTACCCAAAAAGGCAGAGTATGGGATAATCCTCCCAAAACTCCTCCAATAGCTGGACCAATAATAAATCCTATTCCAAAAATTGCTCCAGTTAATCCAATATTCTCTGCTTGTTCTTTTTTGTCTTTAGAAATATCCATTAAATAACTCTGGGCAATGGGATAATTGCCAGCTGCTGCTCCATCAATAATTCTTCCAATAAAAAGCATTAATAGATTTCTAGCTCCAGCAAAAACAAACCAACCTAAAGCTGTGCTGACAATACTGGCAATTAAAACTGGCTTGCGCCCTATCTTATCTGAAAGTGAACCCAAAAAAGGAGCGCTTAAAAAAGCAAACAAAGAGAAAATAGCAGTTAGCATTGTTATTGCCACTGGGCCAGCTCCAAAAGATTTAACATAAAAAGGAAGAACAGGAATTACAATTCCTATTCCCAAAACATCTATTAGAATAGTCAGGATAATAACAATCTTGGCCTTGGACATGCTTGTAATATACATCCAAATGAAATAATTTGAAACCTGTGCAAAATTAAAAGGGATCCTTTAAAAGAATCCCTTTTGTTTTGATTACATTGACTGGAGGTATTTTTCTTGTTCTGAGGTTAGGGTATCAATTTTGACACCATCAGCAGACAAGGCTGCTTTGGCAACATATCGATCAACTTGGGGTGGAACAGGATAGAGTTTCTTTTCCATTTTCCCATAACTAGTTGCCAAATACAAAACAGAAAGAAATTGCAGAGAAAAGGACAGATCCATTATCTCAATGGGGTGTCCGTCAGCTGCAGCCAAATTGACTAGCTTGCCTTGCGCCAAAACAAAAATCTTTTTCTTGCTGGGCAAAACAAACTCTTCTATATTCTTCCTTACTTCGCGATGACTGCTAGCATAGCGACGCAATTGATCCATGTGCACTTCAACATCAAAGTGGCCGGCATTGCACAGAATGGCTCCATCTTTGAGAGATCCAAAATGCCTGTTATCAATAACATTAATGTCGCCAGTAGCTGTGACAAAGAAATCTCCAATCAAGCAAGCCTGCATCATAGGCATTACCCTATACCCTTCTTGCATGGCCTGGTAGGCTTTGACTGGATTGACTTCAGTCACAATTACATTAGCACCTAATCCCCTAGCTCTCATGGCAATGCCTTTTCCACAATGACCATAACCAGCTACAACAAAATTCTTCCCGCAAACCTTCATGTTGGTTGTACGCAGAATTCCATCCATTGTTGATTGCCCTGTGCCAAAACAGTTGTCAAACAATTTTTTCATGGGCGAATCATTGACCGCGATCATGGGAAAATGCAAACTGCCTTCTTTTTCTCGCGCTTTTAGCCTAGTCACTCCGGTTGTTGTTTCTTCGCAACCACCTAAAACTTTAGCTCTAAATTCTGGATAATTATCCAGAAGAGCAACCAGGTCCCCGCCATCATCAATAATAAAATCTGGCTCATGAACGACAAGATTCCTTAAGAATTTCTCTTGTTCTTGTTGGGTGCATCCGTGTTTGGCAAAGACATTAACTCCTTGTTCTGCCAAAGCTTGAGCAACATCATCCTGAGTAGTTTCTGTGTTGCTTCCAGCAACATAAACATCAGCTCCTAGAGTTTTGAGATACGAAGCTAAGACAGCTGTCTTGGCTTCCAAGTGAATAGTCATGGCAACTTTCTTCCCGCCCAGAGAATGATGAGACAAACTATCCTCTACGGCTCGAGCTAGCACAGGCATTCTAGCCTGAGCAAATTCAATCTTCTGCTTTCCCGACAAATCCTTTTCTTCCATTCTTCAATCCTCCTTAGATTTGAAAACAACATTTTTGCTGATTTTTTCAGCAAAGTAACAATACAATATTGAAATATTTTGTCAAACAAAAACCGCCCGAAGGCGGTTATTCTTGATCAATTAGATCGTTCTTAATTCTGCGCAAGCTTTTCTTTTTAGCAGTATATCTTTTAGCATGAATCCTAGCCTCATCAACTCGGCGTGGAACTTTGGTTGGAATTCTTTTTACTTCTGGGACCAAAGCTTCATCAACCATTTGATTTAATTTCTCAATTGCCAATTCTTTATTCTTTTCCTGGCTACGAGTTTCTTGAGAATAGGATTGGAGATATCCTAAATGGGATATGTTATTAAAATTCTTCTGCAAGATCAAAGATTTTTGCTCTTCATTGAAAGCTTTGGAATTAGCCACCATCCATTTAACATGGACTTTGGTTTCTCTTTTGTTTACATTCTGTCCACCAGGACCAGAAGATTTGTCGAATTCAAATTCAATTTCGTCTAAGGGAATCATATTTGAGCAAAGATAATTACATAATTTTTACCATAGGCCTGGGCGCATTTAGGGCAAGTAGTGTAAGAAAAATACATTTTCTTAATTTCTTTTCCCTTGCTCTTAACATATTCCTGCATTTCTTGGGCCCACTTCCCAACATTGTTATATGGCCCCTCAAATACTTTAGTTAAGAATGTTCCCGAAATTGTTGCCATCTGAGCTTTAGCAACATCTTTAGCAACATCAATATATATGTCAGCTCCCCATAAGGATTTCTCATCAGTAAGCATTAATTGATACGGAGATTTAGCATTAGCTTTCTCAATCAAAGCCATGTTCTTGGTTATTACTTGGCCCATATTCAAAGGAATATGCATAAAACTTGTTATATGCCCCTTAACAAATAGTTTATTCTGCCAAACAATCTCTTTGTCTTCCCAAGGTTTGGGATCAAATGGATCACAGCACCCAGTATGTTTAATGTTTTGGTTTTCCATATGTTCTTATTATCTCTAATTTTTGTTTTCGGGACAATGCCTTGATTTTTGCTTCAGCTTTAGAAGCCGTGGAGCGATTTCTGAATTTTTTAGAATAGACTAACTTAACTGGCCTGCGGGCTTTGGTATATTTTGCCCCCAATTTACTGGAATTATGTTCTTTGATTCTTTTGTCCAAATCAAGAGCAATGCCAGTATAGAGAGTATTATCTTTGCATTTGATGATATATACCTGATACATAAATATCTAGATGCTCTTAACTCTAATTTTGTTTTTCTTCAAAAGCTGGGTACAAATCCCGTCCCCTTTAATCTTTTTTCCGGAAAATGTTCCATCATATATTCTCCCGCATCCGCAAGATGGACTATCCTGAGCAAAAATTGCTTCTTTGATTTTGAAACTTTTGGCAATTGCTAAAACCATTTTAGCTCCTTTTTGAAATTGCTTAGTTATGTCTTTGCCAGATTGAGCTATAACTCTCTTCCCTCTTATCTCTGCTGGTTCGCGTGGAATTTTGAGATTACCAAATATTTCTGGGCAAACAGGAATTAATTCTTCTTTTTGAGAAAGTTTCAAAACTTTCTTGTTCAATTTATTCTTCCCGTCGTAGCGGACATTAAAGCCCAATAAACAGGCACTAACTAATTTCATAACAACTAATCAGTAATAGTTACCTCGATACGATTCCCAACATCAGGCTTACCATCCTTATCAAAATTAACATTAATAGGTGCTCCAACAATTGTTCTCATCTTGTTATCACTATATCCCCTCACTCCTACTTGAGAAATTCCCTTGCCTTTCATTTCTGAATAATTAAATCCTACTCTGTAGCCACATCCTTCTCTGGCTACTCTGGCTGGAAAGTAATTTGGTCCGAACATAAATCCTGTTTCATAGGAAGTATCTTTTTTAACTCCTGGAGCAAGATTTACTTTGATAATAATGTCTGATTTATCAATCCAGCCACAAAGCTTTGAATTGTCATTTTGCTCTGCTGTTTGACCCAAATACATTTCCTGTTTGGGCTGATTAGTTGGATTGCTCTCATTACCACTCTTAGGCTTACCCAAAAACGTAGAACCAATAACCACAACGCAAGCAATGATTAGGGCGGTTAAATCTTTCTTTTCCATGTTTTATCAATTATTATTTTCACTAACGATATTTTAATTAAGTCTCCGATAATAAAGGGATAGAATCCAATTGCTAATAATTTGCTACTTTCAACAAATCTAGAAAGCCATAATAGCCCAGGTAGATACATGGACCAATTAGCAATAACCAAAATTGAGAAAATAGCAATTGGATTATTAATATTTTTTTCCTTAATTAATCCAGCTAGATAAGCAGCAAGAATAAAGCCGATTACATATCCAAAAGTAGGGCTAGCAATATATGCTAGTCCTCCACCATGAGCAAACCAACCAAGCCCTGCTAATCCATAGCACAAATATGTAATTTGAGATATTGCTCCTTTTTTAGATCCTAACAATACTCCGGAAAGCAAAACAACCAAAGTTTGCATTGTAATCGGAACTGCTCCGATTTCAATTTTAATATTGGCTGCCAGTCCAGTTAAAATTGAGAAAAGAACAATTAAGGCTATATCCTTAGCAATAATTGAGCTTTTTGAATTTGCAATTGCAATATTATTTTCCATAAGTTTATTTCATTTTAACAATTATGGCTCCGCTATTTAAGCCATTATTGCTTTTATCATAAGTCCATTGATATTTTCCATCCAAATACCCAATAACTGATTCCCTTATTGTAACCCCTGCTTCTTCAGAATGGATCCCCTTGCCTGTTATTATTCTGACATTTCTAAATCCATTATTCCTGGCCTCAGTTAAAAATTCTCTGAGTAATTCTAGGGCTTGGTTAACATATTGCCCATGCAGATCAAGTTCATCATCAATTTTCTTTTCGTATTTATTTTGTTTCATTTAATTAGACGTTTGATCAGCCTTCATATCATCTTTAATTTGCTGAAGCAAATCTTGGACATTCTCTGGATTAGCTTGAGATTTCTCTGGTTCAGGAGTCTGCCCACCAGCTGAAGCATCATTAATTTCGGGCTTTTCTTGTGAACTATCGAAAGGAGTCAAATCTTTAGTCTTATACAATTCATCTTTAGTCTTAAATTCATCCATTAGAGATTCTGCTTGACGATAATCTACAGCAGTACATCGATACGAGAATTCTCCGCTGTACTTCCCACTAATATCAGACATTTCACATTCTCTATCTATTAATATATTGTCTGATCCGGCTAATAAATCTTTTCCTGGAGCATTATCTAAAGCAAATACTCCCGGGCAACCAATAGCCGGGCTAACTTTCTGACTCTCGTCTAAATTAGAAATAACCCAATTCTTTTCCCTAGTATCAATAACAGTAAAAATACTGTTAGATCCATAATCAATCCTAATAGGAGCCTCGTTTTTAGAATAGTATTCACTAATAGTACCGCGTTCATCAATTGGAACATTAGTTGTTAAATCTCCCATTGGCATTGCCACTGTTCCTTTATTGGTATACTTAGCTTCTATGCCTAAAACCAAAAATCTATTTCTTTGCTTATCAAGAACCAAAAGCTCTTTTGATTGATAATCAATTTGACCGTTGGAATTTAAAACTGGATCAGTATAGGCTGTTTGGATTTTAGCCTGACCCAAACAAAAAGAGTACTTGCTTGTATCTTTTAATTCTTCTCTAAAAAGAGCTTCTTTTTGTTCTTGGGTAGCGCCCTCCCCTGACTTCAATTCTATTTCCCTGCTATTTGAGGCTTGATAAATAGCTCCTCCGATCAGAACAGCACTAGCCACGGCTATTGTGCCAATTATTATATTCTTTTCCATGTTATAGTCCGCAGATTTCTGTCATTGATTGACAATCAACAGCATTAATCATGCATTCAATTTTTTTATTATCCCACTTTAAACAATCAGACATACAAGAAGCCATGCCCTGGTCAAAAAGATTCTTATCAGCATTAGGAACTAAAGTTAGACATTTATTAGTATAATTAGCGCAAGACAATTGGCAGTCTCCTCCCTTAGCTTCTTGTGTCTCTGGCTTGGTGGTTTCAGGAATAATAACATCAATAATCAGCTCGGGCTTCTGAGAAAGCTCTTGGCAAGATTTTGATTTTTCTAAATGATCTTTTGTTTCTTGACTAAACTTAGAACAATTCTTTTGACATGTTGTCTGATCTATTAGCGACGGACAATTTTGCTTGGCTTTCTGACAAATGTCCTGACAAGCGTTATTGTCAGGCTTTAACGCCATAAAAGCAACGATTCCTATTACTACTGTTCCTCCAACAATTAAAATTTTTTTGTCCATAATTTTTTCTTTTATTATACCAAAGAATATTTCCTAGCCAAAATTAAAAGAGCGTTGAAACAACGCTCTTTTTTTGTTTTTGAGGTAGTGCTATTTGAGTATGATTCTGCCCACATCAATCAGATAGCGGACATAACCATAGGCACAA
>JAKLGF010000089.1 GCA_022710815.1 Patescibacteria group bacterium | reverse complement strand
AATTCATAATATCCGGACAACAAACTGGCAATGATACTCAACTACCCATAATCACCGTTGTTTTGGATATTCAAAACAAGAGATTTGAAGATGTTAAAGTTAAAATACAAACAACAGTTTCTCAAAGAAATCTTGACGTTTTCTAATTATGAAAAAAATAATCAATAAATTTCAAAAAGGGGCCGCATTGTATTTTGTTGTTATTGCTGTCTTGATGATTTTGAGCGTAGTGGTTGGAATCAGCAATATTGTTTTCATTCAACACATGATGATCAGAGATATTGGAGAATCAGTAACTGCATTTTATCTAGCTGATACTGGAATTGAGAGAGCTGGGATACAATGGTATAAAATGGATAGTAATTTGGAAGGAATAAAAACCACGCCAGAAACTCAAGCCAACTTGCATGTTTGTTCTGGGACAGAAGACAGCAGTCCTGATGCCTGCGCTAGGTATAGATATAATTACGATGTGAAATATGATGTTCCCAGAGATTTCTATTACATCCTTTCCAAAGGAGATGCGTCAGCTGCTGAAGGAGGCCGCAAAGTCAAGCGTGCCATCATGTTGATGTTTTGATCTAAAATATGGAGAAGAAAGAGGCAGGACAGAGAATAAGCAAGTTAAGAGAGCTTATCAATTACCACCGGTATAATTACCATGTTTTAGATAAAGAAGAGATAAGCTCTGCAGCCCTAGACTCGTTGAAACACGAGCTTTTTTTGCTTGAAAAAGAATTTCCTGAGTTTATTACTCCTGATTCTCCTACTCAAAGAGTAGGAGGCCAACCTCTAAAAGAATTCAAAAAGGTTTCCCATAAGGTTGCAATGATTTCTTTAGAAGATGCTTTTAGTCAGGAGGAACTTTTAGATTGGGAAAAATATATTTCAAAATTATCTGGGGCTAAAGTTTTGCAATATTTCTGCGAACTCAAGATTGATGGCTTTGCCATCAGTTTGATTTATCAAAATGGAATTTTTGTTAATGGATCAACTAGAGGCAATGGATTAGTAGGGGAGGATGTAACTCAGAACCTCAAAACCATTGAAAGCCTTCCTTTGAAATTAGAATTGCACAAAGGTTTGCCTAAAGATTTAGAACAAAATATTCAAGAAGCTCTTGATGATGGCCAGATTGAAATCAGAGGAGAGGTATATATGACCAAAAAAGAATTTGCCCGAGTTAATGAGGAAAGAGGACTGCAAGGACTAGAGCTTTATGCCAATCCTAGGAATTTGGCAGCTGGATCAATTAGACAACTGGATCCTAAAATTGCAGCTTCTCGAAAGCTGAGTTTTTTAGCTTACGATTTAATAACAGACTTTGGCCAAACTACTCACAGTCAAGATCATCAGATATTAAAAGCATTGGGATTTAAAACTGATTCAGGCCAGATTTGCGATAGCATTCAAGAAACATTGGATTATTGCAAAAGAATTGAAGACAAAAGAGAAAAGCTTCCTCATTTAATAGATGGAATTGTTATTAACATCAATGACAATGATACTTTTACTCAATTAGGAGTGGCTGGTAAAGCTCCTAGAGGAGCCAGGGCTTTCAAATTCAGCGCCCAAGAAGGGACAACAATAATCCAAGATATTAAAGTCCAGGTTGGCAGAACAGGGACTATTACCCCTGTTGCTTATTTAAAACCAGTGGAAATTGGAGGAACAACAGTAACTAGAGCTACTTTGCATAATATTGATCAGATTCAGAGATTAGGGGCTAAAATTGGGGACACTGTTATTGTCCAAAGAGCAGGTGATGTTATTCCAGCAGTAACCAAAGTTTTTACTGAATTAAGAACTGGCAAGGAAAAGGAATTTAAAATGCCTAAAGCTTGTCCAGTCTGCAATACAGAATTAATCAGGCCAGCTGGAGAAGTAGCTTACAGATGTCCCAATAAAGAATGCTTTGGAAGAAAGAAGGAATTTTTGTATCATTTTGTTTCTAAAAAAGGATTTGATATTGATGGTTTGGGACCAGAAATAATTGACCAATTGATGGAAGCAGGATTAATCCATAATCCTCAAGATATTTTCAAAATTAAGAAATCAAATATTATTGATTTAGAAAGGTTTGCTGAAAAATCAGCTACTAATTTGATTGAGGCAATTAGCAAGAGCAAGAAAATCAGTTTCAATAATTTCATTTTCTCTCTGGGCATCCGCCATGTTGGGGAAAATACAGCTGATGATTTGGGACAAGTTTTTGGAAGTATTCAAAACTTAATGCAGGCTTCAGAAGAGCAATTAAAAAGAATTCCAGATATTGGGCCCAAAGTTGCCCAAAGCATACTTGAATGGTTTTCAGACAAGAATAATATTAAAATGATTCAAAGCCTCCAAGAATTAGGAATTGAAATTGCTAAATACCAAAAACATGGAGGGAAATTAAGCGGCAAGACTTTTGTTATCACTGGAACCCTGGATAGCTTTTCTCGAGAAATTGCCGGAGAAAAGATTATTAATTTAGGCGGACATGTTGGCAATACTGTTAGCAAAGCCACTGATTATTTAGTAGTAGGAGCAGATCCTGGATCAAAATTAAAAAAAGCCCAGGAATTAGGAGTGAAAGTTTTAAATGAAGAGGAATTTTTGGAAATAATCAAATGACATACAATCCACTATTTGCCCACTTAAAGAAATTAGATTGGTTTTTAATAGGATCAGTATTGATTATGATTCTCTTTTCCTGCTTGTCATTGCATAGCTATTCGGTCAGGGAAGGGAACTTCTTGATTTTCCAAAAGCAAATAGTTTTCTTTTTTGTTGGTTTTATTATCATGTTGGGCATGTCCTTTATTGATTGGAGAATCTTTAAAGCCCATCCCTATATGCTCCTCATTTTGTATCTGATTTGTTTGGCTTTGCTAGCCGGGCTTTTGGTTATTGGAAAAACAACTAGAGGAATTCAAGGCTGGTATCACTTGGGACCAATTTCTTTTAATCCCATTGAATTAACTAAAATTGTTTTAATACTTTTGTTAG
>JAKLGF010000088.1 GCA_022710815.1 Patescibacteria group bacterium | reverse complement strand
GTTATAAGTTCTATAAAATAATTCAATTAGTTCTTTAGTATTTAAGGATTTTATCTCTAATCCTAGTCTCGAAAAAAGCCTGACTATATGATCTTCCTTTGGCTTAAGGGCTGCCTTTGCTTTTTCTAAAATATATTCTGTTTGGATTTCAAATCCATACAAAGCTCCAGTAATTCTCTGAGATTTCATTACATCTGCGCTAATCTTACCAATAATTCCAGTGGTCTTGCCATCCAAAACAATCAAAGCACTGGCATTCTTTTGCCAAATATTTCCAGCATTATCCTTGTATTCAAACCTTATTCCCAAATCTTTGAATATGGTTTCTAATACTGACTTAATATCCTTAAAATTGATCTTGGAATTCTTAGCTTGCCACAAGCAAGCAATCCTATTGCTCTGGACACTCTCTAAATCCTTAGCATAGTTCTTGGAATTAAAAGCATTCCCTATTTCAAACAATTTAACAGTATCAAAGTAGGAAGAATTTGTTTTAACAGCCTTAATCATATTCCAAGTCAAATTAGGGCGCATATATACAAACTCTGAAGACATGGGATTAAGCAATTCAATCAAACCTGATTTATCAAAAAGATCAGAATCAGCCTGGGAAATGAAACTGTATGTATATACTTGGGAAAATCCCAATCCTTTTAATAATTGACCAATCTTGTTGTTAAAAGAAACCTGGCTGTTCTTTCTAGCAGGCACCATCAATCCGTCAGGCATTTGAGCCTGAATATTTCTGTATCCATAGATTCTGCCAATTTCTTCAATCAAATCCTGAGGGCAAGAAACATCAATTCTAATCAAAGGAATCAAAACTGTTATTCTCTTAGCATTCTTGGCCAGAATCTTAAATCCTAATGATTGCAAGATTCCAATAATCTTGTTGCTAGGAATTACAATTCCCAAAAGCCTTTGAACTTGATCAAATTCCAAAACAATCTTTTGTTGTTTGGGTTTAGTGGGATAATAGTCAAAAGTTCCAGAAACAATCTTGCCTCCAGCTATTTCCTGAATTAAAGAAGCTAATCTATTAGCAGCCAAATCAGTTAAACTAGGGCTTAACTTGTGCTCAAATCTCCAAGAAGCATCAGTTTTCAAATTCAGTTTCTGAGAAGTCTGTCTAATGGCTTGACCTAAGAAATTAGCAGATTCCAATACTATGGTTGTGGTATTATCATCAATACCAGCTAATGATCCTCCTTTAATTCCAGCAATGGCCAGAGTTTTGCTTGGATCGCAAATTGCCAAAACAGTTTCATCGAGTTGATAAACTTTTTGGTCCAGTCCCAAAAACTCTTCTTTTTGAGCTGCCTTAACAATTATTTCTCTTTTCTTTTTGTTTTCAGAAATCTTTTCATAGGCAAAAGCATGCAAAGGCTGGCCTAATTCCAACATGACATAATTAGCAGCATCAACAATATTGTTAATAGAATTGAGTCCGCAAGTTTCTAATTTCTCTTTAAGCCAGACAGGACTGGGCCCAACTTTGACTCCAGTTAAAACTCGGGAAGTATATCTGAGACATCTTTTGTCTTTAATAGAAAAATCTAAAAACTTAGCAATCTTTTGAGTCTTGTCTTCCTTAATCTTTATTTGAGGCTCAATTAATTTGAGGCTTAAAATAGCGCTGATTTCTCTGGCAATTCCCAAATGAGACAAGCAGTCCCCTCCTCTGTTAGGAAGAACAGAAATATCTATTATCCAATCATTGCCAGATTTTTTAACTTCTTCAATCTCAAAAGCATGCTCAGACAAAACATCTGCTAATTTAGCAGGCTCGGGAAGCCTAGTTTTGAAAAATGTTTGTAGCCAGTTATAAGAAAAAATCATAGGTTAAAATTGCTTTAAGAATCTTAAATCGCAACCTTTAAACAATCTAATATCATTAATCTTGTATTTAAGCATGGCCAGCCTATCTAATCCTATTCCAAAGGCAAAGCCCTGGTATTTCTTAGAATCAATTCCAGCTGACTTAAAAACATTAGGATGAACCATTCCGGCTCCCATTAATTCCATCCATCCTGTTTGCTTACAAGCTGGACACCCCTGGCCATCACAATTAATGCAGGAAATATCTACTTCAAAGCTAGGCTCAGTAAATGGGAAAAAGCTGGGCCTTAATTTCATTTTGACTTCTTTTCCAAAGAATTGATTAAAAAATTCATTTAGGATAGCTGAGAAATTAGCTACGCTCACATTCTGATCAACCATTAATCCTTCAATTTGAAAGAAATCAAATTCATGAGAAGCATCAGTCATTTCATGGCGAAAAACTCTCCCTGGGACAATAACTCTGAGAGGAGGTTTTTGATTCTGCATATAGTGGATTTGAACTGGAGAAGTATGAGTTCTTAAAAGCAATTTATCCTTAGCTTCTGTTCTAAACTCTTTGAGCCAAAAAGTATCCCACATATCTCTAGCTGGATGATCTTTTGGGATATTGAGAGCATCAAAGTTATACCAATCATTTTCAATCTCTGAACCTAAGGCAATTTCAAATCCCATTCCTCCAAAAATTCTAGACACATCTTTTAAAACCAAAGCAATGGGATGCAAATGTCCAACTTCTAATTCTTGGGATGGCTCTGTAATATCTTCCCAATCAGAAGAATTATCTTCAGATTTGCTCTGACTGGCTTTAAAAACTTCTGAGCGAATTAAACTATTTAATTCATTAGCTTTGGGTCCAATTGTTTTTCTTTCTTCTTCAGAAAGATCTTTGAGTCCTCTTAAAATCTTAGACAAAACTCCTGTTTCTTTTTCTAGATATTTTTTGAGAATCGCTTCAAAATCACTGGTTTCTCTAGCATCAGCCAGCTCTTTTTTAATAGTAGTTTCGAGCAATTTTATGTCTATTTTTTGAGGCTCCATATTATCTAATTTTAGCCCATTTTAGGCTTTTGGTCAATTTGATTCACAGCCAAAAATCCCTTGTCCCTAAAGGGTTTTCAGCCAGTATTTAGGGGGTGCATACCTTAACATTACCAGGGGCAGCAAAACATTCATCTTTAAAATAAGTAGAGCCTGTATTAGCTATATACTTCTCACACCAG
>JAKLGF010000087.1 GCA_022710815.1 Patescibacteria group bacterium | reverse complement strand
AGAGAAAATCAAAACCGAGACAGACTACAGGACCAATGTTACCACTAGTGATGATTGCGGACTTTTATTCTTTGAAGATGATGTTTGGGTTGAGGGAACAATTAAGGGCCAAAAAACTCTAGCCAGTGCTAACTTAATTGATTCTTCTGTTGATACTAGCGCTATTTTAAATTGGAATGTTGATTATACTGCCCTTGATGGAACAGACAGTTTTGCACTGATAGCTGAAAAAGATATTTCTGTACCTCTTTGTTCTCCAGGAGGGAATAGCGATAACAATAATTTTTGTGGGAGATCAGGCAATACGGGAAGTCAAATGACAGTGCGCGGGGTCTATGTTGCTCAGAAAGGAAGATTTGGCAGAAATTATTATCCTTCCAGTGTCACTCAAGGAAGAAGAACAACATCATATAGTCCCTGGTATTTGCGTAATACAATGATGATTTACGGAACAATTGTTTCAGCTAAAAGAGTTGGAACTAAGTGGAATTGCGCTTGGGGATATTGTTCAGGATACAATGACAGGTTTGATTATTTCGATCAGAAGTTAGCTAAAGACCCTCCGCCTCTTTTGCCATACATATCCCCAGATTTAAAGATTGTTTCTTGGGAAGAATTGCAATAAAATAGAATAAAGATGATTTCAGATTTTTTCCAACAAGATATATTCGGAATGCACATAGCAGACAATTGTCTGCGTATTGCTAGTTTGAAAAAAGAAAAGAAAGGATTTTCTTTAGAATCATTTTCTAGTGCTATTCTTGCTCCCCAAACTGTTGTAAATGGGGAGATAAAAAACAGCAAGGCTTTTGTTCAGGCAATAAACAGCGCCCTAAAAGATATTAAGGGCAAAGGGCTTAGGTCAAAAAGAGTGGCTGTTAGTCTTCCCGAAGAAAAGATATTTTTGAGAGTAATTGACTTGCCCAAAATGGCTGAAAGCGAAATGAAGCAAGCCGCTATTTTTGAAGCTGAGAACTATATCCCAATGTCTGTTAATGATGCCTATGTTGATGCCCAAATAATCACTAATGGTAATAAGGAGAAAGGCCATGTTTCCTTGGTTGCTGCCCCCAAAATTATTGTTGACTCCTATATCTCCTGCCTAGAAGAAGCAGGACTTAATCCTGTTATCTTAGAACCCGAAACCTATTCTGTTTGCCGGGCAATTATTAAAGAGAATTCTTCTCCTTATCCGGTTTTGGTAATTGACGTCGGAGATCAAAAAACAGATTTGATAGTTTTTTGCCAGAATGCTATTCATTTTCAAGTGAGCTTGCCTGTTTCCTATGATGTTTTCTTGAAAGCTATTTCAGCTAATTTGAAAGTGGATATGAATACAGCCCGCAATATGATTAGAGAATATGGCATTGGCCAACAAGGAGCCAATGGAGCCAAAATATTTGATAGCCTTGTCCCGCCTATTACTGATTTGAAAGAGCAGATTAAGAAATACATTGATTTTTACAATGAAAGATTTTCTGCTTCTTCTGGGAAGATAAAAGAATTGGTCATTGCTGGGGAAGGGAATAATTTCTTTTCTTTTGGAAGTTTCTTGTCATCTCAGACTGGCTTGCCAGCTAATGTTGGCAATCCTTGGGTTAATATTTTAACTGCTAAGACTAATAAAATACCACCTCTTTCATATAATGATTCTTTTGGTTATTCAGCAGCTTTAGGACTGGCTTTAAGGGGAGCAAAAAAAGATATTCTATGATCAATCTTCTTCCCAATGAACATAAGAAAAGAATAGAGTGGGAAATGGCTTCCACTAAGATTTTTAAGTACGAGATTATTATCTTTTGGGTTATTATCTTTGCCATTATTGGCATGGGAGCAATCATGTTCTATTTCCAAAGTGAGAGCCAATACCAAAAAGCCTATCTAACTGCTATTCAAGAAAAGTCTCCAGAACTGGCCAAGATTCAGCAGTCAATGAAAGAATACAATCAAAAAGCTGCTCAAGTTAATTTGATTTTAGGAAACCAAATTAATCACAGCGATTTTTCAGAGCAAATTACCAACAAGCTTCAGCCTGGGATGTATTTGAAATCAATGAATTTGAATAACAAGGGAACTTATTGGGCTGTTGAGTTGTCAGGATTCTCTCCGGATGCTGATACCTTGTTTTCTTTTAAAAAGGAAATAGAAAAGATTGATGGAGCTAAAGAGATTATTATCCCTAATAGCGCCTGGCTTAAACCCAAAGATATTGATTTTAAATTAGATTTTAAATGGTCTCCTAAAGCAAAGTAAGAAGATGAAGATAAAAGAATTGCCAATTATTATAGGGGGATTAGTCATTGTTGCTTGTATCGCTATTTTGGTTTTTTTGACTCAAAAAGTTAACCAAAAGGTTTTAGAAGTGCAGGGGATTGCCAAAGATATTGTTATGATGCAAAAGGCTAGGGAAGATGCCACTAGTCTTAAAGCTTTGTATAGCAGTTACAAGGACAAGTTTGATTTGGTTGATTCTGTTTTTGTAGATTTAGAATATTTGAAGAATTTTACTAAATTGCTTCAAGACATGGCTGACAGCCAAGAAGTAGAATTGGCATTGTCTGAGAGTGGGACAACTAAAGCAACTGATGCTTGGCCATCTTCAGCTTATCAAATTAGGATTACTGGTGATTATGATGATTGTCATAGATTTTGGGAAAAACTTGAGAATGGTCCTTGGCTAGCAGAATTCACTGCTATTAACTTGAGTCAGAAATCAGGAGCAGATACTATGAACGCTAACTTCACGATTAAAATATATAATAAAAAGGATGCAAATTAAGGCTTTTCCAATTAAGAAAATATTTCTTTCTTTGGCTGAATTCTTAGACAAGAGATCATTTTTGATTTTTGTTCTTTTGGCTATTTTAGTTATTGTTGGAGAAGCATATTTCTTTAATAGTAAATATCAGCAAATAAATGTAGTAGATATCACCAATGCCCCCAGTAGTGCTATTTTTAATCAAAAGACCTTTGACACAGCTGTTGGATATATTCAAAATGAACAAAAGCTTTTTTCCAAGACCAGTATTGAAAGCATAGCCAACCCTTTTATGCCTAAAAAGCCAGATTTAGGGCCCATAAACAATACTACCTCAACTAAGAAATAGAGATTGATTATTTCTTATTTTTAGGTATAATATTTT
>JAKLGF010000086.1 GCA_022710815.1 Patescibacteria group bacterium | reverse complement strand
AATGTCTTCCAAAACATCTGCGGGCAATCTTTCGAAGAACAGCCTCTTTTTGGAACAAAGCACCTTTTCAATCGCCTCTTCCTTGATTTGCTCAATGTCAGAGTGAAAGTCATGTTTGGGTGTTTGCTCTGGATTAAACTTGATAACATTACTCATTGCCCAAAACATGGCAACAGTATTGGGTCCAACATCTGGGCTCAAAAGAAATTTCATTACTTTTGCAAATTCTAACCCTGGTTTGGGTTTTTCTCCTACTTCTGTCATTCTTTTTCCCGCCTTCCTTGTCTTTTAGCAGTATATAT
Source organism: Patescibacteria group bacterium (assembly GCA_022710815.1). Lineage (GTDB taxonomy): Bacteria > Patescibacteriota > Minisyncoccia > Minisyncoccales > JAGOPM01 > JAKLGF01. The sequence goes on along the minus strand of JAKLGF010000086.1, from coordinate 2,868 downwards.
TTTCAATGATGCTAAAGTAATAATGACAATACTATATTCCCCCATTTTGTCAATATTAAAACCGCGCTCCAAGCGCGGTTCTAATTAATTACTTTTTCTTTGTTGCCTTCATACTTATCTCCCCCTTGCTAACATCTATTAATATCTTAGATCCTTCTGCTACTTGTCCAGAAACTAGTTGCAAGGCCAAGGGATTAAGAATTAAAGATTGAATTACTCTTTTTAAAGGCCTGGCTCCCATATTAGGATCAAATCCTTTTTCAATTAATAATTCTTTGGCTTTGGGACTAACTTCAATATGTATTTCTTTTTCCTTAAGCCTCTGAGCTACTTTTTTGATTTCCAAATCAACAATCTGACCAATTTCCTTTTTGCCTAAATAGTTAAAGATTACTATTTCATCAACTCTGTTCAAGAATTCTGGTCTGAAGTGTTCTTTGAGAGCATCTAAAACCTTATCTCGAATAGAAAGATTCTGATTTTCATCATTGCTAGTAAATCCTAATTGGCCTTCTTGGAAAATATATTCTGACCCAATATTTGAAGTCATGATAATAATGGTATTTTGAAATGATACCACTCTACCCTTAGCATCAGTTAATCTTCCATCCTCTAATATCTGCAACAAGATATTGGAAACATCAGGATGGGCTTTTTCAATTTCATCTAAAAGCAAAATACTGTATGGTCTTCTTCGTATTTTCTCTGTTAATTGTCCTCCTTCTTCATAGCCTACATATCCTGGAGGCGAACCAATAATCTTGGACACTGTATGCTTTTCCATATACTCAGACATATCCAATCTGACAATGGATTTTTCATCATTGAACAGTATTTCTGCCAAAGCTTTGGCAGTTTCTGTTTTTCCAACTCCAGTTGGGCCTAAGAACAAGAAAGATCCAATTGGCTTGTGTTCATCAGAAATACCAGCTCTTGATCTGCGAATAGCATTAGCAATGGCCTTGATAGCATCTTTTTGATCAACAATGCGCAAATGAAGCATGTCTTCCAGCTTTTCCAATTTAGAAACTTCTTCTTGGATAAGCTTGGTTACTGGAATGCCAGTCCATTGAGCAATAACAGCTGCTACATCTTCTTTTTCTACTTCTTCCTTGAGCAAATTGGCATTCTTGCGCATCCTGTCTAATTTTGATTCCTTTTCCCTAATCTGTTTAACAATAGTAGGAATCAGGCCGTATTTGATTTCAGCCACTCTTCCAAAGTCTGTTTCCCTCTGGGCTTTTTCAGATTCAAAATTCAATTCTTCAATCTTACTTTTAAATTCCTTAATTTGTTGAGTAAGATTCCTTTCTTCTTTCCATTTCTTTTCCAGATTATTATTCTTCTCTTGCTTTTCTTTGAGGATCTTTTCAATAACTGCTACCCTGTCTTTAGATTTCTTGTCGCTTTCTTTTTTAAGAGCTTCTTTTTCAATTTCTAATCTTTGGATTTCTTTCTTGAATTTGTCTACTTCTAAGGGCTCGGATTCCAAAGCTAATCTCAATTTAGAAGCAGCTTCATCAACAACATCAACAGCCTTATCAGGAAGGAATCTGTCATTAATATATCGGGCAGATAAATTAGCTGCAGCAACAATGGCTGCATCTTTGATTTTTACTCCGTGATGCAATTCGTATTTCTCTTTAATTCCACGCAAAATGGAAATTGTATCTTCAATTGATGGTTCATTAACATAGACTGGCTGGAATCTTCTTTCTAGGGCAGCATCTTGTTCAATATATTTCTGGTATTCTTTAAGAGTTGTTGCTCCAATAGTATGCAGTTGTCCTCTAGCTAAAGCTGGTTTTAATAAATTAGCAGCATCAATTGAGCCCTCGGCAGCTCCAGCTCCAACTACTGTATGCAATTCATCAATGAAGAGAATGAATTTATCTCTGGCCTGCATTATCTCCTTGATCAAGGCTTTAATTCTGCTTTCAAATTCTCCTCGGTATTTAGTCCCAGCTACTAATGACCCTAAGTCTAATTCTAGGACTTCTTTGTTTTTCAAACTTTCAGGAACATCTCCTTTAGTGATTTTTTGAGCCAATCCTTCAATAATGGCAGTTTTTCCTACTCCTGGTTCTCCGACTAAAACTGGATTATTCTTAGTCCTTCTGCTTAAAATCTGAATGACTCTTCTCAATTCATCTTCTCTTCCAATTAAGGGATCTAATTTCCCCATTGAAGCCAAATGGGTTAAATTGCGGGAATATTTTTCAATAACCTGCATTTTGCTTTCTGGCTCTGGATCAGTAATGTGCATTCCTCCTCTTAATTGTTTGATGACATTTAAAACTTTAAAATAGTCTAGTTCCCCTATTGGTTCATCCTTTTGGTCTATTGTCTTAGCTGACATCAAAACATTGCGGGCACGACATTCAATTTTGAAAAATGACAAAAAGAAATGCTCAACTGAAATGAATTCATCTTCCATTTTGGCAGCTTCATCGCGAGCATATTCCATGACTCTGGCTAAATCTTGAGTCAGATAAAACTGAGGGGCTCCTTTAGGAGAAGCAGCAATAGAGATTCCTCTAATTGCTCCTTCAATCTTAATTTTCAAATCTTCAATATCTATCTTTAATCTCTGAAGAGTTTTTACCACAATTCCCTCTCCCTGCAAAACCAAGGCATACAAAAGATGCACAGTGTCTATTTGCGCTTGATTGTTAGCCCTGGCTAATTCCTGGGCTGTTAAGATTGCTTCTTGGCTTTTGTTGGTAAAATTCCCTCCTGGGTTTATCATAGTTCTTTCTTTTTTCTTTTAATTGGTTTCTTTTTAGGTTTCTTGTCGTAATGGCCGAATTCGTATTCAATATCATTCATTTTCTCCGGGCCAAACAAATTCATATATACCACACCTTT
>JAKLGF010000085.1 GCA_022710815.1 Patescibacteria group bacterium | reverse complement strand
TTTTTAGCCATATTTTTATGATTTCCCTATTTGTTTTATTACTTTATCAATGACCTCTTCGGGGTCAAATTCTGTTTTAGCTATCCAATCCTTGGCTCCCAGGCTTTTAGCCTTATCTACTTCTACTGGCTGGCCAGAATTAGATACAATAATGACAGATAATTTACTTAATACAGGATCTAGTTTCATTGTTTCTAAAACTTCAAATCCGCTTTTCTTAGGCATAACAATGTCTAGCAGAATTAAATCAGGCATCATGGCTTTAATCATTTCCAGACCCTCTTCCCCATCTTTGGCCCATTTGGCCTCATAGCCGTTTTCAACCAGCTTGTTGTAAAGTATATTTCCTAATATTTCCTCGTCTTCTATTATTAAAACTTTTTTAGGCATATTGCTCTATTGTTCTAATTTTAAACCACTGACTAATAAATTGCAAACCCTAGCTTTCCATCTTTTCCTTGGCTGCTGTAGGCAAGGTAATGTGGAAAGTTGTTCCCTTTCCTTCCTGAGATTCAAACCAAACCTTGCCATTATGGCTTTCAACAATGTTCTTGGTTACAAACAAGCCCATTCCTGATCCAGAGGTCTGAACTCTAATAGCATTGGTACTGCGGAAGAATTTGGTGAATATCCTCTGTTGCTGTTCTGGAGGAATTCCGATTCCACTATCTTTAACCATAATCTCCACATCCTTGTCTTCTTTGTTCTCCTTAAGACTGATTGTTACTGTTCCATTTTCTGGGGTGTAATTAATGGCATTTTGGATTAAGTTTTCCACTGCTAATTTAATCTGCTCTTCATCAATATATACATCAGGAAGCTTGGCAGTTGGTTTTTCGTATACTAATTTAACATGCCTTCCTGCAGCCAAGCCTTGATGCTGGTCATAAAGGGCAGAGATTAATTTAGACAAATCAGTAAAGCTGGGTTTCTTGATAAATCTTCCTTCTTCAATCCTGGAAACATTAAGCAAATCATTAACAATCTTGATAAGCCTTTCTGAGGAAATATATCCTTTTTGTAAATATTCTTTTTGCTGATCAGAGACTTTACCCCAATCCCCTTCTGCCATCATGCCAAAGATCCATTTGATAGCTGACAAAGGAGTTCTTAACTGATGGGCAGCAATGGAAACAAATTCAGACTTGGTCTTATCAATCATCTTTTCTCTGGTAATATCGTGGACAACAATCACTCTTTCTAGAATCTCTTTGTTCTTATCCCTAACAAAGACCAAAGATACCTCTAAGATTAAATTCTCTTTTAAAGGCATTTCCTTTCTGTAGATTTCCTGGTCTAAGTTCAATCCTACTAATTCAATCAAAGGCCTAATTCCAGGATTAATTAACAAATCTCTAGAATCCTGACCAATAACTTGGCTGGCATTAAAACTGAAGAATCTTTCAGCCAAAGGATTAACAATTTCTAATTTCCCACTTCTAGAAAATACTAAAAGAGCATCAGCAAAGTTGTTAATAATAGCCATGGTCTTGTCTCTTTCAGTAATGGCCTGGGTTCTGGAGTTTTCAGCATCTTCAGAAAGATTAAGCAAAGCTGTTCTTAATTCTTCCAATTCCTGGCTCTTTTTCTGAAGATCTTTAAATTGATTATCTAATTCCTTTTTCCCGCGAGCTAATTCAGTTTCCAAAGATCCAATGGTTTCTACTTTTTGCAAAGCCAATTTCAAATCCTGAGCCATTTTGTTAAAAGCCAAGGCAATTAAATCAATTTCCTTTCCTCCTCCAGTCTTAATTCTGTAATCTAGGTTTCCTTGGTTAATAATCTTGACTCCCTTGGCTGCTGAGCTCAAAGGATTGAGTAAAAAGTAAATAGCAAAGACAAAGAACAAAAAGATGGCTCCATAGAATGTTCCAACATAGGAAGAGGCTTGGGCCAAGAACTTGCTAACATTTTGAGAGGGATATTCATAGTTTAAATAGTAAACTAAGGAATATTGATGAAATCCCCCACTCTCCAAAAATGGCATAATCATTATCTGAGCCTGGGATTGATCATTGCTAACCTGAGTTAAAAATTCACAATTGTATTCTCCATTCTTGAAATTAGCATAAATGAATCCTGGCCTAGAACTGCGAATGCAAGGCAAAAGAGATTGATCTAAAATACTAGCAGTCTTAGGATCTATTTTCTCAGCCTGATTGCTGGAAAAAAGAATTTTTCCTTCCACATCAACCAATTGAACATTGTCTATTGTCTTGTTGGGCTTAAGCCTTATTGTCTGCCCAACTAAATCTCTGAATTTATCATAATCTTCAGAATAATATTGCCTGTAACCATTAACAATAATCCAACCTGATGACAAAGCAAAATCTTTAATCTGATCATTGGTTTCAATGATTGTTTTTTTGCTCAAGAAATTAGAAGACAACAAAACTGTGCCTGCCAGGATAGTAACAAGGATAAAAATGGAAAAAAATATTAACCTGCTTTTAAGGCTGTCCAGCATTATTTATTGTTTTCTCAATTTGCTTGGCTTGAAGCTCAGCAATCTTTTCCTGCAATTGGGCGTTTTGTTTTTTAAGATCAATCATTATCAATTCCCTTCCCACCATTAAATGATTAGCTCTTTCTAATTCTTGGAGCTTGTCTTCTAATTCTTTAGTCCTACCTTTGACTTGCTGATCCAAGGTCACAGCTAAATCTTTTAATTCTTTAGTTCTAGCCTGAATTCTAATTTCCAAAACTGCTTTAGCTTCTTCTAGTCTTTTGTTAGCCTTTTCAACTTCTTTGATTCTTTGTTGAATTTCTGCTTCCAGCTGTTCTTTCTTAATTGTTTCCTGAATCATGTTCTGAACCAGCAAAAAGGAGAAAATACAAAAGAACAAGAAAACAACGATGTAAGTAATCTTAAGCCATGGTTCTTTGGCAAAGAAAGGAGAAATTAGGATTATAAGACCAATAATGGTAACCAAAATTTCTGTGAAAATGATCTTAACGCCAAATAATTGTTTTTTGATAATGGCATAGGCTGTTAGACCAAAAAGGAAAATGGAAGAATATTCGCCGTAAATAAACCAAGTGCCAGTATAGTTGCCCTGAGCCATAATGGGCATAACAATATTAAAAACTATGGCAAAGAATCCAAAAATACTAGACCCGGCCAAAAAGTATTGAACTCTGGTCTTTTCTTCTCTGTCCAATTGAGGATATTTTCTGAAA
>JAKLGF010000084.1 GCA_022710815.1 Patescibacteria group bacterium | reverse complement strand
GCACAGAGAATCAGAAAGCAAGTGATTGCGGGCAATTCCGATGTTTATCAAAAATCCGATCCTTACTTGCAAAGAGCAGTTGATCATCTGTCTGGGAATTCGATCTTTGAACCCGAAGAAGAAAAGAAGAAATGCGAAGCAGTTAGTTTCGGAGAAGACGATGGCCAGATAGACTAAAAATCAAGAACAAAAAAAGGACGCACTAATGCGTCCTTTTAATTTTACTCAAATTGTGGTTGTGGCTGTGCTTGTTTCTAGAATTTCAGGAGTGCTGGTAGGAATAATCTCTGGTGTAGTTGTGGTAATTTCAGGAGTAGTAGTTGGAGTAGAAGTAGGTTCTGTTTCATTAAGGAATTCATTTAATATATCTGGGTCGTCTGGTTCTGAAGCTGTGGGATTTTGAATTGGGCTATTCTCATGCTTGGGAGTTCCTAAGATATATTGTCCTCCAGCATCATGAGCAATTCTTCTAGTTGTAATATTGTAATTCTTCCAATTGTCAGCTTGATTAGCAGTAGTAGTAGCTGAAATTCTTTCCATGGAGATTTTAGAAGTACTGGTATTTGATCCAGCAAACCAACCCTGGGAACAATCTAAATAGTCTATTGTTTCTTGCAAAGGATTTTTTAATTCCAAAATTTCTCCATCATTATTCAAAGCCCCAGTATATATTTGATTAGCATCAATATCTGAAACAGTTTGGTCATTGGTTCGTTCCAGGAGGAAATATGAATTAGGCTCTAAATTAAAGTCTATTAGATCAATAAAGGAAGTAGCATTTTTAATTATTGTCCAGCTTAATAAATTAACAGTTGTTGTTCCATAGTTATATAGCTCAATCCATTCATCAGCAGTGGAAGTATTGGTTCCAGCCCAGGCTAATTCATTAATAACTATTGTGTTAGCAAAAGTAGTAGTAGTTTGAGTTGTTGTAGCAGTGCTGGTTTCTATTGCTGGAGTGCTAGTAGGAATGATTTCTGGAGTTGTGCTGGGAGTAGTAGTGGCTTCTTCTGTAGTTGTGGCAGTAGTGGTTGTTAAAACATTTATTGCTCCAGGAGTGGGCCAGGATTGGACCCAGGTATTATTAATTAATTGTAGAGAATTGCCATTGCCATTAGCCCCAGTACTGGAAGCATAATAGGTTCGGTCAATTTCTTGGTCCTGGTCTAAAAGAATAATTAATTCACTAGTATTATTCAAGGCAAACAAAGATTTGAATAATGGTCCAGAATATTGCGGCCAATCAAGAAGGAATTTGTCTGGATCATTGGCTAGAATAGCAAATCCTCCAGGAATTAATTCTGCCGTTCCAGAAGCTAAAGTGAATTTATGACTAGAGCTACTTTCGTTTATTTTCCAAGAATCAATTGTGGTAGTTACTGTTCCAGTGTTGTATAGCTCAATCCATTCATGTCCGCTATCAGTGCCTGAAGCATTGTACATTATTTCATTAATAATAACCAAAGAAGTTATGGCTCGATTGGGGACAGCAGCTATTGCTGCGCCTCCTCCGGATTCCTCTATGTATGGTGGGAATTTGTAGAATACTTTTTGTCCCAAAGAATCTTGGAACCAGAAGTCATAAAACAAAGAAAAGTCAGCTTGATTATTTTGGCTGTCTTGTAAAACAAATCCTTGAGATTTACGAAATAGGCAACTATTGGTTCTTAGTCCTTTTTCAGAATGATAGGGCTCTCCCTCCGCAGCTTCTAGGGGAGGATTCTTTCCCCAAGCTACTTTGTCTAATACTTTGTCATTTTTGTCCTGTAAGATTATTCCTCCAGTCTGGGTGATTCCTGAAGCAAAAGAAGCATCATAATCCTGATCTTTACTGGAAAGTAAAAAGAATCCTTTGGCTGGAATAGTATTGTTCTTGAATTTAATATTCTTGTTAGTTTTTTGTCCGCTTGAGCTGACAAAAATCAATTCCAAATTGCTGTCATTTATTTCCACAGCTTGATCATTAGGATTGTATATTTCTAAGAATTCAGTCTTGGCATTGTCTATTCCTGAGGCAATCTTAGAAATCAAAAGGGTAGGCAGGGATTTCTTAGCTGTTTCTTGTTCCTGTTTTTGCTGTTTAGCTTCTTCTTTTTCCTGAGCTTGTTTTTCTTTCTCAGCCTTTTTTTCTAATTTCTCAATTTCTTTCTTGATTCTGTTCAATTCTTTTTGTATTTCTTTTAATTCTTTATCAATTTCTTTCTGGCTCTTGGGCTTAGGAGTAGAAACTACTATTGGTGTTTGGTCAGGAATCTTTGTTTCTATTCCAGCTACAGCTGGAATAGTAGTAGCAGTGGTTGTAGTAATAACCTTTTCCTCAGTTAACTCTTCTATTAACTGAGCAGTTTCTGGCTGAGATTGTTTTAATCCAAAGAATCCCTCTAAATTGCTTCTAATCATTTCAAACCATTCTTGGATTGCTTGGCCAATCATTTCCCAGGTTATTGGCAATACCTGATTTGGGTTATCTTTAATCTGATCAATGTTATTCAAATTCAAGGGATCTCCTCCCAGGGTGCTAGTAATTGTTTGAGTAAAACCCAGTCCTAAGAAATTACCCCTAGTGGTTATTGACCAGCCTAATTGGGGAGATTCTTTCAAAGCTTCTCGGCCTTGCATTTTAGCCTCTAATTCAGACAAAGGAGCTAGTTTGTAATTAGGGTCATCATAGGCCATTTTGACTCCATAAATATTGTCATTGGCAGTCCAATTTAATATGCCATAGGCATTGTACCAATTAGCTAATTCTCTTGGCCCTATTTGTCCATCTCCATTAGGATCTGGGCAAGAAGCATGAGATCCTTTTTCTACTAGAACAATAGTGTGGCTTTGTTTCAAATTATCTGCCTGGTTATTGGCTGCTATTATCTTGCTGTATGTTCCAAAATGGGCATTACCCACAATCTTGTTAATCTTTCCTGTTTTGTTATCTACAAAAACAGTTGTCCCTTCAATGTCCCCATAGTGCTGATTAGAGAAATCATTAAAGACATACAAAGTCCAGTATTGGATGATTGTCTGATTGGGATCAGACTTGTCTACATTGTAGAAAACTTTGAAGTTTCTCAATTTGTCCTGAAAGGACAGGCTATCATATTTTTGCTTGGCCAATTCACCAGGAATCTCATTATTATCTTTATCAAAGAAGAAAAGAGAATAATCGCAAGGATAATATTTTTCTTCTTGGGCAAACCAGAATTCTGGAGCATATTCTCTGG
>JAKLGF010000083.1 GCA_022710815.1 Patescibacteria group bacterium | reverse complement strand
GAAAGATCTTAAGAAAAGCCACTATTGCTAACAAATTAGTGCCTGTTTTCTGCGGATCATCTTTGAAAAACAAAGGAACTCAATTATTAATTGATGCAGTCTGCTATTACTTACCTCATCCTTTAGATATTGCAGCTGTAAAAGGACATGATGAAAAGACTGGCCAGGAAATTGAATTAACAACTGATGACAATGGAATCATGGCAGGATTGGCTTTCAAGATTGCTACTGATCCTTATGTTGGAAGCTTAGTCTATGTCAGAGTCTATTCCGGAGTCTTGAAGAAAGGAACATATATTTTAAATGCTAATACTGGAGAAAAGATTCGTGTTGGAAGATTGGTCAGAATGCATGCTCATGACAGAGAAGAAATTGATGATTTGCCAGCCGGAGACATTGGAGCCATTGTTGGTATTAATGCCACTACTGGTCAAACACTCTGCGATGAATCTCACCCAGTTTTGTTAGAAAAAGTGGAATTCCCAGATCCAGTTATTCAGGCTAAGATTGAGCCTAAAACCAAGGAAGATCAGGAAAAAATGGGAAATGCTTTGCACAAGCTTACCTCAGAAGATCCTACTTTCCAGGTTAAAAAAGATGCTGAAACAGGAGATACTATTATTTCAGGAATGGGAGAATTGCACTTAGAAATCATGGTTGACCGCATGCAGAGAGAATTCAATGTTAATTTGAATTTCGGAAAACCTCAGGTTGCTTACAGGGAAACAATTAGAAACGAAGCTAATGGAGAAGGAAAATACCAGAAGCAAACAGGAGGTCGCGGACAATATGGACACGCCAAGATTACTATCAAGCCAATTGAAAGAGGAAAAGGATTTGTCTTTGTTAACAATATTAAAGGAGGTGTTATTCCTAGAGAATTCATTAATCCTATTGAAAAGGGAATTATTGAAGCCATGGATAGAGGTATAGTGGCTGGATATCCCTTATCTGATATTGAAGTCTCACTCTATGATGGATCTTACCATGATGTTGACTCTTCAGAACAATCCTTTAAAATCGCAGGTTCTATGGCTTTCCAGGATGCAGCCAAAAAAGCTAGTCCAGTTATTCTTGAACCTATCATGGCTGTTGATGTTACAATGCCAGCTGAATATTTCGGAGATGTAATTGGAGATATTAATTCTAGAAGAGGAAGAATTGAAGAGACAATGGATAAGATGAATACCAAGATATTGAAAACAAAGGTCCCATTGGCAAACATGTTTGGATACATGACAACATTGCGTTCAATGACCCAGGGAAGAGGAACATTTGTCATGCAATTCGATCATTATGAAGAAGTTCCCGCTAATATTGCAAAAGATATTGTAGAAGGGAAGATAAAATAAGGAAAGGTATGGAAATAGAAGATCTGAAAAAAATGCTCCAAAACAAGGGCGACAGAGTGGTGATTATAGAAAATGGCAAGCCCATGTATGTAATAACCCGCTTTGATTCAGAAGGAAGCTATTATCTAAACCAGCCCAAAGCCCAAGCAGAAGAAAACCAGATCAAACCAGTAGCAGCCAATCCAAGGCTAACATTGGAAGATTTGCCGTTTTTATAAGCAGGTATTGACTAATTTCTTTATTTTGTTACAATAATTTACGTGAAATTCACTTAATTCACTCAATAAAATATAAAATTAAAATCAAAAAACTATGGCAGAAAAAGAAAAATTTGTGAGGACAAAGCCTCACTTGAACATTGGTACCATCGGCCACGTTGACCATGGTAAAACCACTTTAACAGCGGCTATTTTAAACGCGCTCGTTTTAAAAGGCACAGCTGTTACCAAGAAGGGAGTTGATCAAATTGACTCAGCCCCAGAAGAAAAGGCAAGAGGTATTACTATTAATATTTCTCACCAGGAATATGAAACAGACAAGAGGCACTATGCCCACATTGACTGCCCAGGACACGCAGACTACATCAAGAACATGATTACAGGAGCTGCTCAGATGGACGGCGCAATTTTGGTTGTTGCTGCTACTGACGGAGCCATGCCTCAGACAATGGAGCATATTTTGTTGGCTAGACAGGTTGGTGTGCCTTCGATCGTTGTTTTCATGAATAAATGCGACGCAGTTGAAGATCCTGAAATGTTAGACATTGTTGAAGCTGAAATCAGAGAAAAACTTAACAAATACGAATTCCCAGGAGACACAACACCTATTATCAGAGGATCAGCCTTGAAAGCTTATGAAGCTACATCGAAAGATGATCCAGCATTAAAACCAATTTACGAATTGCTTGATGCTTGCGACACATTCTTCCCAGATCCAGCTAGAGACACTGATAAGCCATTCTTGATGGCAGTTGAAGATGTTCTCTCAATTCCAGGAAGAGGAACCGTTGCTACAGGAAGAATTGAAAGAGGAGTTTTAAAACCAAATGACGAAGTTGAAATCGTTGGAATCAGACCAACAACAAAAACTGTTGCTGTTTCCATGGAAATGTTCAGAAAAGAACTCGATGAAGCTAGAGCCGGAGAAAATGTCGGTGTGCTTTTAAGAGGTATCAAGAAAGAAGATATTGAGAGAGGACAGGTTTTGGCTAAGCCAGGATCAATTACTCCACACACTGAATTTGAAGCCCAGATTTACGTTTTGACCAAAGATGAAGGAGGCAGACACAGCCCATTCATGAATGGATACAAACCACAGTTCTACATCAGAACCACTGATGTTACTGGAGAAGTTACATTACCAGCAGGAGTTGAAATGGTTATGCCTGGAGATCAGGTCACTGTTGTTGCTAAATTGATCAGCCCTATTGCTTTGGAAGAGAAGTTTAAATTCGCTATCAGAGAAGGCGGTCACACAGTTGCATCAGGAGTCGTTTCCAAGATTATTAAATAATTAATTTTTGTTTGACAAAGGTACAATGGCTACAAAAGAAGAAGCAAAATCAAAATTGAGAGTAAAGCTGAGAGCATATGATCACAGGGTGATTGATAATGGCTCCCGCCAGATTGTGGACATCGTTTCACGCCATGGCGGAAAAGCTGTTGGCCCTGTACCTTTGCCTACAGAAATAAAGAAGTACACAGTTAACAGATCAACATTTGTCCACAAGGACGCCAGAGAGCAGTTTGAAATGAGAATCCACAAGAGAATGATTGATATCGTCAACCCCAACCCCAAGATTATTGAAGCTTTAAAAGACGTTAATTTGCCAGCCGGAGTTGATATCGAAGTGAAGATGTAAGTAGTTCAGTTAATATT
>JAKLGF010000082.1 GCA_022710815.1 Patescibacteria group bacterium | reverse complement strand
TCTTTATCTCAGTAATCTCTAATTCTGGCCTACTAAGAAACTTAAAGCATTGCTTTTCTCCAATTGGGCTTTTCTGGACGCCATTAGAGGCTATTGGGAAATAGCAAACTGTTTTAGATTTAACTTGATTGTAAGTAAGCTTAGTTTTCTCAATTAAAAATTGAGGTGTTATCTTGGCATAAAATGTTTGTCCATTTCTAGCTACCTTTTCATTGCTACTGAGAGTATGGAATATATATGGGTTGCCCTTGCTATCCATGCGATCGTCCTGGAAATATACTCCAAACCAAACATTAGCCTGACCAGTACTATCTCCTGAATTTAAGAGTTTTCCCCTAACAGTAAACTGATCCCAAATGCGATCAGCAGATGATGGCGCTACTTTCTGAACTATCGGACTAGTCAATTGTGTTCTTATCGCCCCCCTTGAAATATCATTACCAAAAACAGAAAGCGGATAACTAGGCCCTATTGTCTTAAAGGCTCCAGCAACTGACTTTTCCAAAACAATTTCATAACAATAGAAAGTATCATTAACAAATTGCCAATCTAATTCTTGGCTTCCTAAATAAGGAGTATTTCCTGCAGTTATATCAAAATATCTTTGATAGGTTGCAACATCAATGCATCTTCCCTCGCTATCTCTGCCATTAATTTTGACATGCATTCTCACCTTTTGATTGCCTCCCCAATCAGTGATAGAGTATTTGACTTCATACTTATTCTTAGCCGAATTAAAGACAGGCATGGCTTGAGATAATTTCGGATTAATAGACAAGGCCTGAAATGTTTCTGAATTATTCGAAGAAACATATTCAGTGAATCTATTCTTATCGGGTTTAGAACTCACGATAGCATGATATCTATACTTCCCTCCAGGGCATAATCCCGTAACTAAAGCGCTGATCTTTTTTTCTTTGGCATAATTCTTTGACTCTGTCTTAATGCTTGTTTTACAATTTTGCCTAGGAGTTCCCTCAATCATTGTTAATTCAAACCAATAGTTCTCAACATTATTTACATCTTTAATGGTTGCGTTAACTCTTGCCTTATCATAACCAATATCATTAGCCGGATCCACCTGGACTAGATCTAAATCACTGCGAGCTACAAAAGATAAAAATGAGCTAGTATCTGCTCCTTTTTTATTCACTGCCCATGCCTGATAGCAATATGCTTTTCCGCTAGTAAGCCCCCAAATAGTCCAAGTTGCCTTTTCATTATTATCTAAGTTCTTCCATTCATTATTGGTCTTGGCAAATAATGGCCATTTTTTGAATTCCCCATTTTCCAATTGAGGAAATGTGCTACAAATAGGTTGAAATTCATTCTTGCTATCATAAATTAAAGGCTCATAGACAATAACAGTTGTTTTAGTTTCTGGATCCAGGCCATCATCTTTTAATTGGGCAGTAATTTTAACCCAATCCTTCCCAATATTATCAATAGACGCTCTAGCGTCATCTACAGAAACTACTGGTAGTCTGTATTGCCCAAGAGCAAAAAGAGCATATTTGCCAACAATTAATTTCCCATTAACCATGGCTCTAGCTTGATAGCAATAGAAATTTTCCGGCTCTAAATTATTAATTGTATCTCCAAATCCCTGGCTTGGCCCAAAATCACTCTTCAATCCTATTCTGTATCTTGCTGGATATTTAGAATTCCCTTGTTCAATCTTTTGATCTATAGCAAGATTTTGACAAAAATCATGGGCAGCATCTGGGCTCCAAAAAACCTCAGGCACATGAGGTCCTACTCTAAAAGCCCACAACCAAGCAATCGCCTCATATTTAGTCAATGTTGTACTAAACGTTCCCGATAATCTTATTGATGTCAAAGTTGGGTCTTGGGCTCTATTAGTTTTAACAACAGATGTGCCGGTTTCTTTTGGTGGGGGTGGTGGAGGCGGTGTTTCTTTTTCTACCTCTTCTGATTGAGGTGGTGTTTTAGCTTTTTCTTCTGCAATTTGAATACAATATTCTGATCCAGCATTAAATCCAGCCCTATTCAGTGCTCTAGCCTGATAACAGAAATTATTCATTCCAGCAACATTCCAAGATATTTCCTGGCCATCGCCAATAACTTTAGGAGAAGTTAAGGCCTTGTATTGGCTGGAATTAATATTTCTAATAGCAATCCAAACTGAAGCTCCTTTGGGATCATTAGCTTTAACCAGCTTTACACTTAAAGCTTTGGGGTTGGTGTAAAGTTGAGCTAAGGAAACATTATCTTCTCCGCAATAGGCATTTCCTTTCCAATCTCCAGCTTGATTTTGGGCTGCAAATCTATAGCAATAATTAGAATTCAAAATCAAATTAAAGGCTGGCAAAGCAAATGGGCCTTGGGCATAAGTAGTGGTAGAAAACTTCCTGACAACAGAATTCAGAAATGCTCCTCCTGAATAACTATTAGGATACTTACTAGGATTAGCCAAAACTAATTTATCAAAGTATTTATTAACATCAATGGAAGGATAAATATCTAAAAAAACCTTAACTTGGGAATCCCCTCCTGTTTGAAGAATATGGCCATTAAACAAAGTTCCTGCTGCTGGCCCCATTCCTCCTGGCCCCAACATTAATGTTGCTTTATTAGTCCTGACCACTGGTCTAGTAATAGCAGGCGGATTAGCGCAAACCTGCAAAGGACGGCTTAGAAATCCTCCACAAGATTGATTATCTTCTCCGTAAAAATTAACTTTTACTCGACAAAAACAATTCTTAGCAAATTCTCGGCTAAAAGGTTCTGTCAATGTTACTTTGTAATTATCTTTTTTCCCAATCTCTTTCAAAATGACATATTTATCATCGGTAATCTTATCTAAATTCGGAGCGCAAGCCATTCTAATAGCAATCTTGTCGACTTGGCTATAATCAAAATCTGGGGATTCTGTTGGATGCCAGCCAGGACTTTGAAAAGCAATTTTCAAGTATTTGGTATTAGTAGGAACAGTAATAAAAGGAATGCTCTGATTCTCAGCCTTGTAGTCATCGCTGGCATCTTCGGCTGGATCATAATAGGCCTGTTTGCCAATAGCATTAGTGGAAGCTGCCACAAAAGCGCTAGTCTCATCTAGTTGGAAATTATATTGA
Source organism: Patescibacteria group bacterium (assembly GCA_022710815.1). Taxonomy (GTDB): domain Bacteria; phylum Patescibacteriota; class Minisyncoccia; order Minisyncoccales; family JAGOPM01; genus JAKLGF01. The sequence goes on along the minus strand of JAKLGF010000082.1, from coordinate 226 downwards.
TTCTCATAGGAAACTACTGCCAGCCAATCCAAATACAAAGGACAAATATATCTCTTATCCCCATCTGAGCATAATTGGGATCTCTCCATAGCCCAAATATTTTGGGCAGAGAATAAAATTAGAAGAGCGAAAAGAAGAATTCTTTTGAATTGCATTTTACTGTTCTTGTAAAATTTTTAATATAATTTCTCGAGCTAATTCGGGACTAGCTGCCCCCTTGGATTCT
>JAKLGF010000081.1 GCA_022710815.1 Patescibacteria group bacterium | reverse complement strand
CTTTCTAACAACAGAAAAGATGGGGATGGGGGATTTCCCAGAAGGATTGTAAATTTTGTCGTATTGAAGAGATCTGTTAAGCAAGCAACAGATAGCAACAATCTTACCGCCCTGGCCTTCAATCAGCCCTATCAATTCTTGAGTGGTAGAAAAATTATTACAAACATCTTCGACAATAGCATAAGCTTTGCCTTTCTCGATCTGATGTCTCCCAAAGAACAATTCGGTTTTTTCTCTAGAATTAGTAGTGGCTAAACTGATTGTTCTTTTTTCAGCCTTAATCACTTTTACGTTGTCGCCAATTATTGATTTGTGGAGAGAGGTCCCAAGTTTGTCAGCCAAAGAATATCCACCAATTGGAGCCCCACACAAGACATCGATATTATGATAAGGCAATTCGTATACAACAGAAGTACATAGAAAATTGGCGTAATTTCCTAATAACATTGGCCTCTCGTCGAGTTTAGCTAAGTTAACATATGTTTCACCAACGAATTTCTTTCCAGGCTCATACTCCCCAGCATAGCCCACCAATGGACCCAAGAACTTTCCATTTTTTCCTTTTGGGCATTGATAGTAGCCATTAATGTCGTACAGATCATCAAAAAATTTATCTTCCATTATTCACTTTTCTCCTTTTTTAAGCAAACATATTTCCGACCAATTTTTTCATTGGCCTGATTTAAAAGTGCAAATTTGTGCCCCCGGTAGGAATCGAACCTACATCAATAGCTTAAAAGGCTACTGCTCTACCACTGAGCTACGGGGGCAGAGATAACTCACAATGCTCATATTGTATAAAATTATGGAGAAAAGTCAACCGTAAAATAGTGAATTATCAAATTGCTAAAATTCCTAAAATCCTGTAAGATAAATTCAGTTTTAAAATCTAATTTTATGGAAATACCATCACCTGTTTATCCTAAAAGAACAGGCAATAAGCCACCTTTTCTCAATTTGTTGGCCATTGCCATTTTGATTGTCATTAGCTTCTTAGCCGGAGTTAATTACCAGAAAACTATTACTTACCAAAAACCAGAAGTCCCTGGAGCAGACTTTGGTATTGTTTGGGAAACCTGGGCCAAGCTTCAAAAATACTATTTGCGCGAATTAGATTACAAGAAAATGATCTATGGCGCAGCCTCAGGAGTTGTTGATGCTTTAGGCGATCCACATACTAGCTTTTTAGATCCCAAGTCCTCTGAAATCCTAGAAACAGATATTTCTGGAGAATTTGAAGGAGTAGGAATGGAAATAGTGGTTAAGGACAAAATTCTAACTGTTGTTGCCCCTATTGATGGAACCCCAGCCCAAAAAGCAGGGATAAAGGCTAATGACAAGATATTAAAGATTAATGGCACATCAACTGAAGGAATGACTTCTGATCAAGCAGTCAAATTAATCCGCGGAAAAGGAGGAACAAAAGTTAATTTAACCATTTACAGAGAAAACAGCGATCCCAAAATTAAGGAATATGAAATCACTCGGGCTAAGATTGTTGTTCCAGCAGTTAAATTAGAATTCAAAACTGGAAAGAACAATGAGCCCATTGCTTATCTCAAGATCAGCCAATTCACTAGCCACTTGTTGGATGAATTCAACAAAGCAGCCATGGCCATTGATTCCAAAGAAGGCTGCAACAAGATTATTATCGATGTTAGAAACAATCCAGGAGGATTATTAGATCAGGTTATTGCCATGTCTAGATTCTTCTTGAAAAATGGCGACACCATTGTTATTGAAGGCAAAGGAAAACAAAGTGAAGAACAAGTTTACAAAAACTTCTCAGATGGACCATTTAACAAACACAAGGTCATTGTTTTAATCAATGAAGGATCAGCCTCAGCTTCAGAAATATTGGCTGCTTGTTTGAAAGAAAACATGAATGCTGTTTTAATTGGACAGAAAACATTTGGAAAAGGCTCTGTCCAATATCCTTTAAAGCTTTCTGATGGTTCAATGCTTAAAGTTACTGTGGCTGAATGGCTTACTCCCAAAGGAAACCATATTGATGGAGTAGGAATCAAGCCTGATGTTGAAGTAGAAATTAAAGAAGAGGATGTTAAAGCTGAAAAAGACCCCCAATTAGACAAGGCTTTGGAAATAATCCAAAACCCTTGAAAATACCCCTTAAATTGAATAAAATAGCTTAAATTAAAGAAAAACTAATATGAAGGTAATATTATTGGAAAAAGTACAAAATCTAGGAAAGAAATTTGATATTAAAGATGTTTCTGAGGGCTATGCCCGCAACTTCTTGTTCGCTAAGAAATTAGCTAAGCCAGCTAATGATGAAACTATTAAATGGGCTGATGCTGAAAAGAAGAAGAAAGCCTATCAACAAGAAGAACAATTAGACCAAATGCAAAAGATTGCTTCCAAGATTGATGGATTTGAAGTAGAAATCCCAGTTAAGATTGGAAAAGAAAACCAATTGTTTGAATCTGTCAGCGCATCTAAAATTGCAGCTGAATTAAAGAAAGCAGACTTTGAAATAGATAAGAATCAAGTTAAATTAGAAAAACCGATCAAGGAGTTGGGAGAATTCCCAGTCAAGATCGGTTTCGAGTTTGGCTTGGAAGCCGAGATAAAAGTTATTGTAATACCTGAGAACTAAGAAAATTAGCCAACATTAACGATTTTGGCTATTCTCTGTGTTCCATTGTATCTTTTGACTCTCTTGGTTTTGAAGCTGACAGTTCCATCCTTTGCAGCATAGAGAGTGTCATCAGCTCCTTTTCTAACATTAGTTCCGGCAATGAATTTAGTTCCTCTCTGGCGAATAACAACCTGGCCTGCTTTAACAGTTTGGCCTGCGTATTTCTTAACACCAAGATATTTAGGATTAGAATCCCTGCCGAGCCTTGTAGAACCTGAAGATTTACTTGTTGCCATAGTGTTTGTTTATTACAGAAAAATTGTAGCAGAAAACCTCAAAAATGTCAAAGCCCCAAGACCCAAACAGCCCCAATATTGTTAGGCATATAGCCATCATACCTGATGGCAACCGCCGTTGGGCCAGGGAGCGCAAATTAGCCCCTTGGATGGGCCATTTCCATGGCATGAAGGGCCTAGAAAAGCTTTTAGAACATGCTTTGACTACTAATGTAGAACATATTTCCTTTTGGGGCGCTTCAGTTGATAATGTTAAAAAAAGAGACCATAAAGAAGTGGTCTTTTTAATGGAAATTTTCAGAAAAGAGTTTAATAAACTGGCAAAAAGCAAATTAGTCCATCAAAACCAAGTTAAGATTAATGTAATAGGGGACTGGGCTAAATTATTTCCCAAAGAGACTGTAGAGGCTATCAAACTAGCTATTGATTCTACTAAAAATTACAAAAATCGTTTTGCGAATTTCTTT
>JAKLGF010000080.1 GCA_022710815.1 Patescibacteria group bacterium | reverse complement strand
AAGGCCAGAGCCTGATCATTCTTTTCTTCCATTTCCAGAATAATAGCTTTCTGAATAATGGCTGTCAGATTATTAGGATTAAGCTTTAAAGAAATTATATTCTCTGTTTTAGCATTATTAATGTCTCCTCGAGCGATATAAAGATCGGCTAATTCTAAATGATAATTCAAATTACTGGGATCAAGCTTGGAAGATTCTTTTAATCCAAGCACTGCTTTATCCTTTCCAGGATCTAATGTTTTGTATAGCTGTCCAAACCATTCCCAAGCTAAGATCTGCTTTTTGCCATTATTCACAGCTAAATTAGCTGTTGTCGTTGCTACCTTTATTAACTGAGCTATTTGAGTCTTTTGTTCTTCTCCTTGATTAATCATTTCCAAAGCTTGATTAAAAGCTGCTTTGGAAAGCATGAGGTTATATGGATAGCTGGCTGGATTAAGGCTAGCTGCCCTAGAAAGATACTCTATTTTCTGTCCAGCAACAGGGCTCCTCTGCCCTTGGGCGAAATAATAATCAGCAATTACATTCCTGATTAAGACATAGCTAAATAATACAAAAAGGAATATGGCAATAAAAATTACAATTTTTTCTCCTAATTTTGATTCTGGAGTTCTTCCTAAGGTTATCTTCCTAGAGAATATTTCTTTGTCAAAATATTGAGCTCCTAAAGCTAGGAATGCCCAGAAATAGAATAATAGAACCAAATTCTGATAAAAAATAAATTGCAAAAAGAACAATGAGAATAAAATGACTGTTGGGGCAAAAGAATGTGAACTTTCGCTTTTGGCCTTAGAAAAGAAATACTTTCCAAAAAGAAATATCAGATAGAAATATATCAAAAATCCAAAAATGCCTTGAGTAGCTAAAACTTCAGAGATATAATTGCCAGATCTATTAAGCTTAATATTAGCCCAGAAAGGATCATTGGCTAAATTCTTAGTTTTGAACTTTGAATAATCATAAGAGAAAGTCCCAACTCCCGACCCTATAAAAAATGACTCGATTGATTCTTTACTAGACTGAAAAGCAATCTGCCAAGAATCTAAGAATGGCAAATTCTTTTCTTGAGGAATATTCCTAATAATCTGAGGCCTTAAATATCCTTCTATTCCCTCTTTAGCCTGAGGGATAATTCCGGGCAAGGAAAAGATAAAGGAAAAGAACAGAACTATTAAAACTGGTAATAAGAAATTAACATCTTCTTTTAAGAATTTATTCTTCAAACAAAATACTGTCAAAGCCAAACAAAAGAAGAATAATACTATCCAAGCAATATATTGGTTTAATAAATAAAGAATAATGATTGAAATAATACAAGAAAGCAAATACCAAGAATGATTTCTTTGTTTTCTTTCTTTGATCCAATACGACAAAGCCACTATTCCATTAATGGCAAATAAAATACAAAAAAGAGCTGGCGAAAGCCCACTAGCTGCATTAATTAACAAAGTAAAGAAATTCTTAATAGCTTCTGGAGCCCAAGAAAAAGCTCCAAAAAACATTAAAAGAAAAACTGTCCCTATAACAGAAAAAGACCCAAGAAACAATTTTACCAATTCCTTTTCATTATAAAGATCCTTATTCTTAGAAATTACAAAATAAACAAAAATACATGATCCTAAAGCTAAAAGCCCATTGCCCGCTTTCTCATAAGCTCCCCAAAAAGAGAAATAAGGATCAATTGAAAAAATAGCTGAAAGTGAAGCTATGGCCAAGAATCCTAAAGCCAAAATGTCTACTAAGGTTAAAGTAATATTAGCTTCTTTGTCAGAAAACATTTTCTTAAGAATCCAGATCAGCCCAGCTAAAAGGCAGAGAAATGACAAAACTGCTGTTTTGTTGAATTCAAAGAATTCATAGGTTTTATCCCAAAACAAAAGAGGTATTGCAAAAAACAATACATAAACAACAGATTTTAAGAAAGTATCATAAAACTTGTTCATAAATTAAAAGTTAATTAGCCGGGGCTGGTTCAGCAGCTGGTTCTGGACTAGGTTCTGGGCTGGGTTCTGGTGTTGGTTGTTGCTCAGGCACTTCTTGAGCAGGCGTTGGATCTTCTACAACAGGTTCTTGGATAACTGGCTGAGAAACAGACTCTGAACTGGTTTCAGAAGGCGTACTACTACTCTCTTGATTATCTGGAATTGAACTAGAAGCACTAGATTCATCATTACTTGGCTGATTATTGTCCTGAATTGTTACAGTATGAATAGAACAAGGACCAAGAGACTTTCCAATCTCTCCATTTTCAATCCACAAACAATATGTTTGACCAGAAATTCTATCTTTCATTTCAATTGAATCAGTAATAACTTTTTCAGTTTTCAATTTAGAAACCTGGACTGTTCCCTCGTCTCCAATATTAATTCCTAATTCTGACAATTTAGTTTTCAAATCATCTTTGGAAATAACAGCGACAATTTCTCCTGATTTATTTTCTGTCACTGCCATTTCTCCCCCTCCCCACCAATGAGGATTAACAAATACCACTATTCTGTCTTTTCCATTAACAACGTCTTGTTGAGTAAATGATTCTGTAGCAACACCAATAACTCTTCCTGATTTAGTAGCTTTCATTGCCTTTCCTGGCTCTGAAGCTGCAGCAACATAATCTCCAATAGCAATGTCTCCATTTTCTAAACTAACTTTAGTTGGAATACGACCAGACAAGGCCACTCCTTCTCCAACAATGCCTTGTCCCATTAAAATATTAGGATCGGTGGTAATAGCGCCAATAGCATTATTCTGATAAGCAGAATTAGTTTTAATAATGTGCTGATTGTTGTAAGGGTCTAAAGCAACAACATCTCCTGGTTCCAATTGTTGAAGTGTTGGAAATTTTTCAGCAATATCTGGCGGAGGCGGATGAGGCAAGCCGCCAGTAAACAATGACGTACTAGAAACATATCCCTGAACAGTCAAATTTGACCGCATTTCAACATCTCCCATAAAAGTACTACTGCCAATAACAGTCAAATTAGTGAAAAATGCTGAAGCGCCACTTATAGTCCCAACTGCTATAATATCTCCTGTAGAATAGATATTTCCATAAACATAAAGCTTATACGAAGCATTAGCCGCCCCTCCAATACCAACATTCCCTGATAAATCCATAGCAATCCCATCAGAACTAGTGGGCTTAATTGTTAAAGTCGTATCATTATTGTAGGTAATAGCATATTTAGGATCTGATGCTTGCCAAAAATTCAATATCCCTGCCTGAGCTGCTGGAGAATTAATATTAAGTTTTGTAGCTGATCCAAGCAAGCTGGTCATAGTTGTAGTTCCTGTTACAGCAAAAGCAAAAGTAGAACTGGTCCATGTTAGTCCTCCGGCTCCACCAAATGATCCGCCTCCATCATTGTACTGTAATTGATTCATAGAT
>JAKLGF010000008.1 GCA_022710815.1 Patescibacteria group bacterium | reverse complement strand
CACGTGTAAGCTGTTCAATTTCTCTTTCATGAAGAGTGATTGATACATCTAAAAGAGATTTACGGTAAGCAATAAAATCTGTTCTTGAATTTTCAAGTTCTGATCTAAAAGCTTTTGCCTCATCAATAGTTTTTTTAATAACATTTTTGAAAGCATCAATTCTTCTCTGGTCATCCCAATCAGTATCTTCTCCTTTTTGAGTAAAGCGGGTAACACAGATATCTACTAATTTGTCTAAGTCATTGAAGCGGTCAATAATGATCTTGGGACTCATTCTCTCTACTTTGTGGCAATCTTTTCTCAAATTCCTCCTCTCGTTCTTTTTAATAGTCATTAAGTAATCCTCATGACTTTTGAAATTGGAAATATCTAAAATGTATTTAGGATCATCAACAGCAAAAAGCTTGTCAGCTTCTTCTTTGGGTATGGCTGAAACTGAGGTATGGGCAATGGCATTCAAGATTAAGGGCTTAGGAGCAACAGAAACCATTAAAGGAATTAGTTCTGGCTTTTTAGTCATAAAGTCTACTTCTTCCTGCCATTCTGTTCCAAACCAAACATATTTCTGTTTGTCAGTATTAAAGCACAAAGGCATTAGTCCGACATTTTCTTTTCCATGTTTGAAAACTACAAAGTGGGGTTTGTATTTGTAAGCATCATTAAAGGCTCTTCTGAATTCCCAAGTATCAAAAATGATTCTCTTAGGAGAGAATTCATCCCAAAGCTTTTCGCATTGATAAATATCATCAATAGTTTCGGTCTTAATTCGTGATAAAGCTAGTTTGCCACGAGCAACAAAAGGCCTTGTCTTTGCTTTCTTGGCAACAAAAAAAGAGTCTGCGTTAGGGCTAGCCTCTTTTGCCGATGTTTTTTTGCTTTTTGCTTTTATCTTAGCGCTTGCGGGAGGTTCTAGTTCGTCAAATCCCGGAAGAGACAGTGTTGTGCTATTCATTTTTATACAAGTATATTAAAATTATAAATCAATGAATTTTGGTGTCAATGATTTTTACAACTGTGGATAACTTTTTTAGTAGAAAAAATATTTTTTTGCCAAAAATTTCTCATTTGACTTTTATACCCATAAAATAGTATAGTAAGTTAGCTTCATTTACTTTCATATAATGAGCTAATCTAAAAAAGATTGGAGGCCTTTGATGGCTTTAGATAAGAAGTATTACGATCTGATGAGCGTGTACCAAAGAATCAGACCAGGAGACTTTGCTTTTGTGCGTACTGACCTGAATGTTCCTCACAGCAAAGAAGTAATTGCTGTTAGTGAACACAGAATCAGAAAAGCCGGACCAACTCTCAGGAGATTGTCCGGGCTTCAAGCCAGAATCATTGTTTGCACTCACTGGCAGGAAGGAAAAAAATGCTTTGATGTGGCAGAGCTTGCTCCGATTATTCGCAAGCATGCTAATGCCGATGTTATTGTTGCCGACAAGGACTGTATTGGAGCTCAGAGAAAAGAGCTTCAAAGCAGGATCAAACCTGGCCAGATTCTTCTTTTGCAAAATGTCCGTCTTCACCATGAAGAAGAAGAGAAGAATAATGACAAGGAGTTTGCTAAAGAGCTGATTGATGGATGTCAGTTCTACATCAATGACGCACCAGGAACTTCTCATCGCAAGCATGCTTCAATCATGGCTGCAGAATTCTTTGGAGTTCAGCATAGAGGAGCAGGTGATTTGCTTAAGGAAGAATTCTATGAATTCATTTCTATTCGCAATCGCGTTCTTGATCTGGCATACCAAAAAGATTGCAGGCAAAACAACAGAATTCCTCTTTTAGTTGTTGCTGGCGGAGCTAAGTTGGACAAGATCAAATCCCTGCCCGAGATTCTTGCTCTTCCTGGAGTAAAAGCAATTGTCGGAGGAAGAGTTGGTCATGCCATTGCTCGCTACAAAGAATTGATTACTTGGGGCAAAATGCCTGAAGATCCAAAGATCATTGCCATGATCGACAAGATAGACTTGTCCCAAGGAAATGTCTTACTGCCAATTGACCATCTGACTTATGAATCCAAAAAAGGATCAGACATTTGGGATATTGGCCCAGAGACAGTCAATCTTTTTGAAACAGAGATCAGAATGGCTGAAATCATCTTTGCTAATGCTGTTATGGGATTTGCCGAACAAGACTGTTGCGATGCTACTTCCAAGATTCTCAAAACCATTGCCAACATCAACAAGAACAAGCCACCTTCTAGCAGACAGACCCATACAGTTATGGGCGGAGGAGAAACCAGCTCCTTCTTGGCCAAGTACAAGATTCCTGAAGACAATTTTTCCAAAATTTCTCCCAGTGGAGGAGCAGGCTTGGAACTTCTGGCTAATGGCATGCTGCCAGGCATTTGGCCATTAGTAATTCAGAAATAGCTCAAAAACAAAAAAGCCCGTTAAAGTTTGCGGGCTTTTAATTTGGGAAAAAAGCAAAAAAGTGGTACAATAATTTGATGCTGATTAAAGTAAAAGCAATTCCTAATTCTTCTAAAAACGAAGTAATCCAAAAAACAGAAAACAGTTTTTGGGTTAAAACCAAAGAGCCAGCCCAAGATAACAGGGCTAATAATTCTGTTAAAGAATTGCTGGCAGAGAAATTCAAAGTCAGCCCCAGTCGATTAAGAATGATTAAAGGAGCTAGAACTCCCAGCAAGATTTTTGAAATCTTGGAAAACAAAATGTTTTAATGCAAAACAATTTTTTCAAATACTATATCCTCTCTATTCTTTTTGGCTTCACTCTTTTGCTGGGCTTTCTTTTTTTCAATGAAGCTGGTCTAGTTCCTGCAGACTACACTGCTTCAGTAGCTGATATTGTTTTAGAGCCAGAAGACGCAGAGCCAATTGATCCTGATGCCCAATACTTTTATGACAAGTGGTCTGCCAAGGTTAGAGAAATTGCCCAAGAAAAATCCTTGGCTTCCCAAGTTCAAATAGAGCAGGATGTTCAAGATGTTGGGCCAACAACCAAAGCTAGAATTAATGGCCATGAATTCATTGTTGAAGTGGCTGTTTCATTTAATGAACAAGCCAAGGGATTATCATACAGACAGGTTTTGCCAGAAAACAGAGGAATGCTCTTTTTATTTCCCAAAAAAGCCACTTATCCTTTCTGGATGAAGGAAATGAATTTTGGTTTAGACATGCTTTGGCTAGATGGAGACAAAATTGTTGATATTACCAAAAAGGCTAGCCCTTCTAAGGAGGCAGAACCACCTTTAATCAGGCCTAGGACCAAGGTTGACAAAGTCCTTGAAATTAATGCTGGTTTATGCGATAAGTTTAATATTGCAATCGGAGACACTATTGCAATCGACTTACCATGATAAACTTCAAAATTACTCAGAAATCCAAAAAAAGCCGAGCCAGGCTTGGTCTTTTAAAGACTCCTAATGGGTTAGTTCAAACCCCAGCTTTGGTTGGCGTGGCTACTCAGGCTACTGTTAAAGCCTTATCCAGCGAGCAGGCTAAATTAGCCCAATCCCAGATTCTAATCTGCAATACTTATCATTTGCACTTAAGGCCAGGAGAAGACATTGTTAAAAGTGCTGGAGGCTTGCATAAATTCATGAATTGGAAAGGAGCCTTAATGACTGATTCAGGAGGTTTCCAGGTTTTTTCTTTGGGCTTTGGAAAAGATTATGGGATTGGAAAAACATTCAGAGAAGAATGGGACAAGGCTAAACAGGAAATTGCCAAAGGCCAACAGCCTAAGAATATTAAAATCACTAAACATGGAGTTTGGTTTAAATCATATGTTGATGGCAGGGAATTGTTTTTAGGCCCTAAAGAATCAATGAAGATTCAGGAAAAATTAGGAGCAGATATTATCTTTGCTTTTGATGAATGCACTCCTACTCTTTCTAATCATGAATATGCCAAGGACTCAATGGAAAAAACTCACCAATGGGCTGGCGAATGTTTGAAATACAAAAAGAGCAAGCAGGCTCTCTATGGAATTGTCCAAGGATCACGCTTTAAGGATTTAAGAATCCAGTCAGCTAAAACAATTGGCTCAATGCCTTTTGATGGCTTTGGAATCGGAGGAGATTTGGGAGAAAGCAAAATTGGAACCAAGCAAGTATTAGATTGGGTTATTCCTCATTTAGATGAAAACAAGCCCAGGCATTTATTGGGAATTGGGAAGCTAGAAGATATGGAAATAATCATTAAGGGAGGAGTGGATACTTTTGATTGCACTGTTCCTACTCATTATGCCCGAAGAGGAGTAGCCTTTACTAGTTCTGGAAGAGTAGATATTGAAAAGACAAAATATCTCAAAGACAAAAAGCCTTTGGATCCCAAATGTGATTGCTATGTTTGTAAAACCTTAAAGCGCAACTATTTATGCCACTTGTTCCGCGCTAGAGAATTAGCAGCTTTCCAGTATCTGACTTTTCATAACCTTTATCATTTCAACAAAAAAGTCGCAGAGATCCGAGAGAAAATTAAAAAAGGATTAATATGATTTTTGAATTAGATAATCCAACAGTAGTTTCCTGCATTAAAAATGGAGGCTGTGGCATAATGCCCACAGATACTGTTTTTGGCATAGTGGCTGGAGCTTTTTCTAAAGACGGAGTAGAAAAGATTTTCAAATTAAAGAAAAGAGATTCTGGCAAGCCGCCAGTAATCTTAGTCTCAGCTATTGCTGATTTAAAAGACTTCAAGGTTCAATTAGATAAAGGCACCAATGATTTTTTGAAAAACAATTGGCCAGGAGAAGTGAGTGTAATAATGCCCTGTATCAGCAAAGAATTCTATTACCTTCACAGAGGAAAAAACAGTTTGGCTTTTAGAATGCCAGACAGCAAGCCCTTGATTTCTTTTTTGAAGAAAACTGGGCCCATTGCTACATCCAGCGCTAATTTGCAAGGAAAAGCAATAGTCACTACTATTACTCAAGCTCAAAAGATTTTCCAAGAAAAAGTAGACTTCTATGTTAATGGGAAGACTGGCAAAGCCCAGGCTTCAACCATTGTTCAGATTAAAGATGGGAAAGTTTCTGTAATCCGCAAGGGTTCCGGAAAGATTAAGTGATTAAAACAAAACACCCGCCTTGTGAGCGGGTGTTTTTGATTACGGAGCTTTAGGTGTAACTTTGGTTTCTGGGAAAACAGTTTCTAATATCTGGTTGTTATTTCCCCAGTAAGTTACTTTAGAGTCTGGATAAACATTAGTTAATTGGTCGGGTGTGCTAGTAGCAAACTTAATCTTGAACTTAATGTCTTTTTGTCCCTGATACATTGTTCCAATGCTCCAAACTAATTTCCTTCCTGAAACGCCATTGAATGGCCATAAGTAGGAAACTGGTGGAGTAGCAGAATTGCTAACATAGCTGATTCCTTCTGGTAGGACATCATAGACTACCACATTGCGGCAAATAGCAGCAGTGCAGTTGAGAGTTAAGATTAACTCAGCTTTTAATGGTTCATCCAAAGCAATGGCTGATTTGTTAACCTCAATTTTTACATCTCCTGATGGAGGAGGAATAACAACTGCTTGGGTCTTAAAGCATCGGTCATAAAGATCATTGGATTGAACTTCTCCAGCAGTATTTCGGCCATAGGCTCTGACACAGTAGAAAGTGTCAGCTTCCAGTCCTGAAGTAGAAGCAGTTTTGTTAAAGGCTCCGATACTGGATTGTCCAGCATTAGCTACTTCTCTTCTAGCAGTGCTTTGGTCAAATCCAACTGCTTGCTTGAAAATGTAGAATCCTGTTTCAGTTAAGCTGTTGCCAGTAAAAGATAAATATCCTGACATGCTAACAGTGTTAGTGTAATAGGAAACTGCGCTGGTTTGAACTGTGGGCAAAGTAGGATTGGGAGCAGCATAGTCTGTTCTGAAACATTTTTCATAACTTTCAGCAATCATTTCTCCAGCAGTGTTGTTAGCATAGGCTCGGACACAATAAATTGTTCCTGGTTCCAGATTATTCAAGACAGAGTTCTTGATAAATTGTCCTGTTATACTCTGAGAATAATTGGCAACTTCTTTTAAGGCTGTTGTTTGATTGAATCCGGCTGATTGTTTGTAGATATAGAAACCAGTTTGGGCGCTAGTGTCATTGCCCAAGCTCTGCAAGTTTCCAATCATGTTTACATTGCCAGCAGAATAACTAGCTGACATTGTTTGAACAACTGGTGTTACTGGTGTGGGAGCTGTGTATTGGGTTAAGAAACATTTGTCTTGTAGATAAGAAGCAATGTTTCTGGCATAGGAATTGCGAGCATAGGCTCTGACGCAGTAATAGGTGTTAGGTTCTAAGCCTGATGTTGAAATTGTTTTGCTAAAGTCTCCAATTGTTGTTCTGTTGTATTCAACAACTTCTTTTAAAGCTGTTGTTTCATTGAATCCTGAATATTGTTTGAAGATAAAGAAGCCTGTTTCATTGGTTCCATTTCCAGTAGAGAACAAATTACCAATCATGGTTAAACTGCCTGAAGAGTGATAGGCGGATTTTGTTTGAACCTGGGGCCAAGTTACTGTTGGCTGTGATCCATAGTTAGTGGTAAAGCACTTGTCGTAATAGGAAGATGATTGAACTTCTCCTAAGCTATTCTTGGCATAAGCTCTGACACAATAGGTTGTGTTGTAGTCCAGTCCATTGTAAGTAGCTTTAGAAAATTGGCCAACAACATTCTGAGAATAATTGGCAATTTCTTTTCTAGCAGTGTATTGATTGAATCCTTCATACTGCTTGTAAATGTAAAAGCCTGTCTCATTAAGATCATTGCCAGTATTGGTTAAATATCCAGTCATGGATAAATTACCATTGTAGTAAGTTGTTCCATTAGTCTGGACTGTAGGCAAGGTCTTGTCAGGATAGGGATAACCATTGTATCCAGTTAAGAAACATTTGTCTTCAGCTGATGAAGCTAAGGCTTCGCCATAGATATTCTTGGCAAAAGCTCTGGCGCAGTAATAGGTGTTCTGGGCTAATCCGCCAGCATAGACTGATTGGGCAAAGTTTCCGATATATGCTGTTCTAGAATAGGCAACTACTCTTTGGGCATAATATTGGTTAAATCCTTCTGATTGTTTGTAGTAATAGAAGCCGACTTCAGCTCCAGTATCGCTGCCAAAGCTGGTTACATATCCTGAGAAATCAACATACTTGGTAGCTGTGTTGTAATTAGCAGCAGTGGTTTGGACTGTAGGAATATTCTGGCTAGGCTGAGTGTAATAATCTGTTCTGAAACATTTATCATAGTAAGAAGAAGCCTGTGTTTCTCCCATGCTGTTTTTAGCATAGGCTCTAACACAGTAATAGGTGTTTGATTCAAGATTGTTATACAAGCTCTTAGTGAATGATCCTGTGTAAGATTGGCTGTAAGTAGAAATTTCTTTTCTAGCAGTGTATTGATTGAATCCTTCGTACTGCTTGTAAATGTAGAATCCAACTTCATTAGTATCATTGCCAGTACCAGATAAGTATCCAGTCATGGTTAAATACTTGTTAGCATAACTAGCTCCACTAGTTTGAACTGTGGGTAAAGTTTTAGATGGTGTGGGTGGAGTATATTCTGTTCTAAAACAGCGATCATAATACGAAAATGCTTGGGCTTCTCCAGCAGAGTTGCGAGCATAAGCTCTAACACAGTAATAGGTATTTTGTTCTAAGCCATTGTAGGAATTCTTAGAAAAGGATCCTGTGTAAGATTGGCTGTAAGTAGAAATTTCTTTTCTAGCAGAATATTGATTGAATCCCTCGTATTGTTTGTAAATGTAGAAACCGGTTTCATTACTGGCATTGCCTGTTGAAGACAAATATCCAGTCATTGATAAATTGCCATTAGAATAACTGGCAGCAGTGGTTTGAACTGTGGGTAAAGTAACACTGGGTGTTGGTGGTGGGGTATATCCTCCTGGTTTAACAAAACATCTTTCATTTCCTAAAGCAAAATCATTGCCATTGAAAATTACTCTAGCTCTGTAGCACCAATTAGAAACTGACTGGCTGGGATAAGAAGTGTAAATGGAATAGGAGCCAGTATAGGTTCTGGTTTGGGCTTCTGTGATTTTGGTGTAAACAGTTGTGCCTGGGTCTTGCTGATAAAGATCAAAGGCAACCTGGACTGAAGAATAGCTTCCCAATGAATTAAGTGATCCCTGCAAAGTAACTCCATTTTGATCTGCTGAAGCAGAAATTGTTGTTACTGATGGTTTGGTGGTTGTATCTGGGGCACTGTAGCATTGATTGTAGCTATATCCCAAATTGTACAGGGTATTAATGTATGACTGGGCATCAGAAACACTATTATATCCCTGAATTGAATTTTGATCGCTTGATCCTACTCCTTGTGTCCAAACATATTTGGAAACAGAGGCATTGTAGGATTGGTTAATATTTACGCCCTTGTAACATAAAACAGCTGCCTCGGCTTTGGGGGTTATTATGACCAAAGCTAAAACAGCTGTGACAAGAGCAATTATTGATATAATTTTTTTGCTCATATTTTTAATCTTTACTTTTGCCTAAACAGCCCCTTACCACCGCGTTGGGGAGGCCTAGGATCAAATAAAGATTGTTAAGTTTTATTGCCTTTACCATATAACTAAAAATGGGGGGAGTCAAGGTCTTGGGCAGAACCCTTTAAAATAGGTATAATTAGGCATGATTAACAGGGGAGTAGCTGATTTTACATTAGACTATGGCCAGTGTCCCAAATGGCTTTTTGATCGCATGACCTATTTAGGAAAAGAAATGGTTGATATTATTATTCAGATATTTGGGCCTGATGAATTTATTAAAAGAATTTCTGATCCTGTTTGGTTTCAATCTTTGGGAACAGTTTTAGCTTTTGATTGGAATGCTTCAGGGTTGACTACAATTTTAACAGCTTCATTAAAGCAAAGCATTAAGGGCAGGGAAAAAGATCTGGGAGTATTTATCTGCGGAGGAAAAGGAAAAACATCTTTAAAAACTCCAGACGAGATTAATAATTGGGGCTATCGTTTGGCTTTGAGTAAAGTTGATGTAAATAATTTAGCCTACAATTCTAAAATGGCTGCTAAAATTGATAGCGCCTTAATTCAGGATGATTACCAAATTTATCACCATAGTTTTTTCTTTTCCAAGAATGGAGCCTGGGCTGTTGTCCAACAAGGAATGAATATTGCTAACCAATCTGCTAGAAGATATCATTGGCATTCTGCTAGTGCTAAAGATTTAGTTAATGAACCTCATTCTGGCATTTCTTCTCAGAAGTTTTTAGAAAAACCAACTCTGAATTTGGTTTCCCATAATTCAGAGAAAAACAGAGAAACTAGTTTGGAAATGGTTGATGCCGGGTATAGGGGACTGATTAAAGATGTTGGGATTTTAAGAAGGCATTTTACTGATCTTTCTAAAATGGCAACCTTTCAAGAAAAGACAGGGCAATTAACATTGTTGAAATTAGAAGACAAGCCTTTTACTACTCATCCAGTTGTTGATGAAGATTTTTCCAAAAGCAAATATTTAGACAAGATTCTTTACAAGGTTTGCGATAAAAAGCCTGATGATTACAAAGGGATTTTAGAAACTCAAGGAGTGGGCCCAAAAACCATGAGAGCTTTGAGTCTGGTTTCCGAAGTAATTTATGGAGCCAAGCCTTCGTATACTGATCCAGCCCGCTATTCTTTTGCTCATGGGGGAAAAGATATGATTCCTTATCCAGTTGATGTAGTAACCTATGATCAGACAATAGAATTCTTCAGAACCATTATTCCTAAAATGAAAGTAGGCCTATCTGATAAGAACAAAATGATGAATAATTTGGGGGGAATAAAAAGAGGGAAGGAAGCGTAGTAATATATAGAACCTTTGAAAAATTTCAAATTATGGGTACAATGAGAATAATATGAGAACCTGTCCAATTTGTAAAAATCAGGATTTAGAGCAAGCTTTGGTGAGCAATGTTGAAGTTGATTATTGCCCCCAATGCATGGGACTTTGGTTTGAAGACAATGAATTGTCTGAGGCCAAGGATAACAAAGATGCTAATCTCAGATGGCTAGATGTGGATTTATGGAAAGACAAGTCCAAATTCAAGATTAGCCAGGGAGAAAAGCTTTGCCCCCAGTGCCGTTTGCCTCTTTATGAACTTGATTATGGCGATTCTAATATCAAATTAGATGTTTGCTCTCTTAAACATGGAGTTTGGTTGGATAGGGGAGAATACAAACTCATAACCGATTATTTGAAAAAAACAGGATCGTCCAAGCTTTTGCACCACTATACTTCCATTCTGACTAGTGAAGTTTGGGAAGTATTTTCTGGTCCTAAGTCTTTGAGGGATGAATTAGGAGATGTCTTAACAGTTTTAAAATTATTAAAATACAAATTATTGGTTCAACATCCAGTATTGAGCCAACAGATAATTAATTTAGGGAAATAAACTTATGGAAAACAATAACAGCAACAAAATGCTCGTATATATTGCCTTTGTTTTAGTGGCAGTATTTGGAGTCATTTATTTCTTCATGCAAAATAATCTTAAGCCCCAGCCACCAGTGCAGAATCCGCCCCAGCAAGAACAGCCAGCTCCAACCAGCACTAGTAATTTGCCAGTCAAATACATTTTGTATTATGGAAGCACTTGTTCCCATTGCAAAGTTGTAGAAGAGTATATGCAGAAGAACGATACTCAATCTAAGATTGGTATTCAATTGAAAGAAGTATTTAATAATCAGCAGAATTCTAATGAGCTTGTAGCCAAAGCTAAGATTTGTGGATTGGCTACTGATGGAATTGGTGTTCCATTTTTGTTTGACTTAGAAAATTCTAAATGTATTATTGGAGATCAGCCAATTATTGATTTGTTTGAATCATTAATTAAGAAATAATTATGAATAAAAAGATGGCAGCCTTGCTGCCTTTGTTTCTATTAGCTCCCTCTATTTCTTTTGCTGCTTGTCCAGTTTGCGTGGTAGCAGTAGTGGGAACAGTTGGAATTTTAGAAAAATTCGGAGTAGATGATGTAATAACTGGAATTTGGATTGGAGGATTATTAATGTCTATTACTATTATGACTGTTGAGTGGTTTAATAGTAAAAAGGTTAAGTTCTTTGGTAAGCCAATTTTGATTATGATTGCCTACTACTGGTTTTCCATTTGGGGACTGGAGCAAGCTGGAAAGATTGCCTACAAATGCACTCTGTGGGGCCAGCCTAAATTCTTTGTTGGTTTGATTTTTGGAACAATTGCTTTGATATTTGGATATGCTTTGGAGAAATACTTGAGAATCAAGAATAACCAGAAAGCTTACTTCAAACTTCAGAAAGCTTTAATACCAATAGGGAGCTTGATAGTCATGACCATTCTCTTTTACTTCATTTTGAAGGTTTGTCCTAATTAAGATACTATTCAAAACAGCCCTATTTCGGGGCTGTTTTTGGTAGTGTTGACTTTTCTTGATAATTGTGATATAATTGGAGTGTTAAGAAAAACATAGATTTTTTGACAAACTATAAAGTGAATTGGCCTAGGCCAGAAGGAGGAAATAATTGCAAAAGATAAAGACAGTGTTTGCGATAAATGTTCGCAAGACGTATGCCGAAGAGGTTGCCCTATTCGACAAGAATCTGGCCAGGTTGTCAGAAGAAAGGTTGGAAGAAATTCTTCATTCTCTGCCGATTTGGCAAAGATTCATCCCTTTCTGGGATAATGAAGAAGATGGATTAGCTGGATGTCTTGCCTTCTTCCCATTCAAGGGACTAAAGGAAACCAGGAAGAACATTAGTTTGGTTCCCGAGTATCTTAAAGAGGCAAAGAAATTTCTGAAATGTGAAGAAATTTCCTTTGGTTTAGGGGAACTAACAGCACCAGCCTGGGATCAGGGAACAATGGTCAGGAAAGTTCTTGATGAATCAGGAGTGTCGGGAGTCTACATCACAAACGGTAATTCTCTGACAGCAGCTCAGACAGCTCATCAAGCGCTCTATTTAATAGGGCGTGCTGGACTTTCTATCGGAGATAGTCTGAATATCGGTGTTTTGGGAGGCAATGGCTCTGTTGCTTTTGCAGCAAGCGAAATTCTTGCTCCCTGTGCCGGGACTTTGACTCTAATTGATCTTCCCAACAAGCTTTCAGAACTCGAAAACAAGACTTCTGGATGGAAGAATCTTGAACATTGTCCCAGAATTGTTGTCACAGACAATATCGGGAAGGTTGTTGATTGCGACGTTCTTATTGTAGCCACAAGTGCTGACAAGGCCTTAGTTACAAAAGAGATGATTCCACGATGCAAAGTCCTTTGCGATGTAACTGTTCCAAGTAACGTGGATGTCGACGAGGCACTGATGACCGGGTTGATGGAGTATGGAGATCGTTTCAAGTTCGGCATGGATTTAGATATCCCCATAGGATTCATATATTCATGCTTTGCTGAAACAATTCTGAAAGCAATGCAAGGAATACGCAAGG
>JAKLGF010000079.1 GCA_022710815.1 Patescibacteria group bacterium | reverse complement strand
CTGTTCGCTACTCCAACGGCGATTGAGCATCCGAATCGCTCAGTTGTCCGCGGTGCAACCCAGGGGTGCTTTCATCTCGATATCCCATGCGATGAGTACCATCAGCTTCCACAAATTGATATTCAAACCAAACCTCAACATCTTTGAGATTATAAAAAACCTCTCTATCTTCGTTCCTACCTAAAGCAGTTAAATCTCCTTCTACAACCGCACTGGCTAGAGATATTTTAGAATAGTCTGGATCTAGAGTTGTAACTTCAGGAGGAATTACAATAGCACAAATTCTAAAGGGTCTGGTATTGGCACCGCCCCAAGTTGGACTTTGGGAACCAGACAAATACTTTCCTTTAGAGGCAATCCAAATCTTGCAATAACAGGGATTAGTAACTTTGTACCAAGAAAAATCACTAGGAATTGACCAATATTTCTCTGACTGATACCAAAAAGGATGAATAGATTGATCATCAAATAATAATTCCTGGGGCTTGGCAGTACACCTGTATCTCAATTCATAATGATCATGTAAAGACTTGTCCCCATAATCTTTCCAAGATATTTTGACTTCACTCCCTTTAGGAATATATCCCAATTCAACATTCTTTAATTTAGTATCCAAACTATCATCTATAATAGTTTTCTTCAAAGATACATTCTCTAAAGTAATAGAAGAAAAAAATGACTTACATTTACTTGGATTAACCTTATTAGGACAAATACTAGGGGCGTCCAACCCAGACACTGTCAAAGCAAAAACATCTGTCGCTAGCACAGCAAATACAAAAATTAAAAGCAATGTTTTTAGCGCTTTCATTGCTTTAATTATATCTCTTTTGGGTAAAATAAAAACCCCGCCAAAGCGGGGTTTTTGTGGAAAACTTTATTTCCCCGGAGTTTTAAATGAGAAACTCTGACCAAAAGCATACTGATACTTGGGGCTATTTCCCCAACCATCTCCAATTACCTGTTTGGTTCTAGCTTGATAACAATAATTAGTATTGGGCTTAAGATTAACATATCCTCCAAAGTCGGCCCAAACCTCCATTCCATCTCTGTAATTAGAATGAACATATGTTGTTGTTACCCCAATGTTGTAAATTTGAGTTCCAGCCAAAACTTCTTTTGGATCATCAGGGAAGCAAGCTCCTGGAATTCTTGGCTGCCAAGCCCACAACCAAACATCGGCTAAACGAGAGGGAACATTTTCATCAAGAGTGCTGTAAAGTCTGCCAGGCAGATAAGCCTTGGTGCCAGAAAGCTCTTTAACTCCCATTGTTCCAACAAACAATCCAGTAACTGGCTTTGTTTCTATAAAAGGATCATATTTGTAATCATTGCAAACTCCTCCAAAGGCATTAGCGGCGCAATAAGCATATGAATATCTTGAATCAGGATCTAATTTATCAATATATCTCCAAAGCCAATAACCTTCAGATTGAGATTGGGTTTGTGAGCTTTGTGGACCGAATTCTTCAACCTGACCAGGGCCCCTGATGGCAATAAACTTCTTAACATTAAGCCATGTTCTGACATTGGAGTCCATTCCCACACTAGTAACCTTGCCATAAACACTAGCTGAGGTTGTTCCAACACTCATAATATCTCCTGTTTTAAC
The DNA here is from genome assembly GCA_022710815.1 of Patescibacteria group bacterium. Lineage (GTDB taxonomy): Bacteria > Patescibacteriota > Minisyncoccia > Minisyncoccales > JAGOPM01 > JAKLGF01. Next base: position 1,811 of record JAKLGF010000079.1, on the reverse strand, counting down.
TGATGGTCTGCATTTAGAAATATCATTCATACAATCAAAAGCTACTCCTCCACAAATATCAGCATTATTGTAGCAAATGGGATAACCATTAGTGGCTCTTAAATTAGGATTGGCTGCTAGATCAGCATTACAAGAAGAAGTACTATTGTATTTCTTAACTGTTAATGCGCACCATCCTTTAGGAGTGGGATAATAATATTGTCTAGGAGCAACTGTTACAGCAGTTGGTGCTATATTGGCAACACTAGCTGTCCCTATATTCCCCTCAATTTTACTCTTCAGTCCATCATAATCGCCTTTAGCATGGCCCATAAATCCTCCTATATCCTTTCCATCTCTGAAGAATACTCCCATGGGAATACCGCCACTGGGGCTATACTTGGAGAAATACTGATTGCAAGAAGTATTTTCTCCAGTTTTCATATGTCCCAATTTAATCTTATCTTTGTTTCCCAGAACAACTGATTGGAAATCGGCATCAGTAACATGCTCAACCATTGTTATGCCTTTTTCCTGGGCATATTTCTTCATGTCATCATTTAGGTAGCGACAATAAAGACAGGTTTCTAAATTACCACAAGCTAGCAAGAATAGATTGGAAGTTGAGGGCGGAGTTCCTCCTTCATCAGCACAAACTCTATTCTCTGCTTTGTAAGTATTTCCTTGCAGTGTACAATAGGCGCGATAACAATATTTACTATTCTTAAAATCAAAAGATGAATCTTTGTGACTAAATTCTCCATTAGCGGCACTAGGTGGGCCAGCCTGGAAAACAATACTGGCTGTTTCATTAGCATCAGATTTGGGGAAAACTCTAAACTGACAATCAGCTGTAGTGAAGATAGGAGCAATCTTTCCCTTGTAAACAGTTTCATTGCCATTCATCTCAAAAGGCAAAGTAGTAACCTTAATATCCTTGGGAGGAGTCCCTGTGCTTGTTCCTATACATTCCTCTACGCCACAAGTAATAAATTTACCTCCTTGTCCTTTTCCACAAGCCTTGTAGCACATAGGATCATCTTTCTTAGGGGTATAGGTTAATGGCTCGCTAAACAATACTCCTCCAGCAGGAACAGGGCTAACAGCATTAATTGGCTTAGGAGTAGTCTTGGTAATATTAGGATCGCTCTTGTAGTGATGTTCAAACCAAACATCTACTTTAGTAAATTTGGCAAAATAGGTGACTGCTCCATTCATTGTCATTTTGCCATTCACAGCATCAACATTGGTTGGCTTTTTAGTAACAATCCAAGGAACTTTGGGGAAACAAAGTTCTTGTCCAAATCCTTCTGTTCCTGAACCATCAGTATATTTAGCATAAGGAGTAAAGCACCAAGCTGATTCATTGCTGGGAAGTTTGGGCAAATTAGTAGCAGTTGTTTTAACTAAATGATCTCCTCCTGGGTAAACAATTGTTTTCTTTCCTCTGGGCGCTGGTAATTCCATTTCATTGGCCTTAGCGCCATTAGAATCTTTCATATATGCCTTCATCCACCACTGGACTTCTTTGGTTTGGCGTCCAACCCAAATTGTAGCTGACATATCAAAAGTATTCTTGGCCTCATCATACCAACCAGCCTCAGTAACAACTATTGGAGCTAAGGGCGGAGTTATGGTGGGAGTTGTTGTTGGTGTTGAACTGCCACTTATAGCATTAAAGAAATTAATTCTCTTGGGATAAAGAGTTTTTCCTTGCAAAGCAGGAGCTGGATCAGCAGTATCGTAAATAATTTTCTTAACTTGATCAGCACTCAAATTAGGCTTGTTTCCCCAGATAAATGCAGCCAATCCTGCTGCATAAGGAGAAGCCA
>JAKLGF010000078.1 GCA_022710815.1 Patescibacteria group bacterium | reverse complement strand
CAGTTCCTCTTGCATAGTTAGCACCCATGGTAACTGTGTATGTATATGTTGAGCCGACAACTGGGTTGGCAGTCAATTTAACATAGAAGTACTTGGTGCTTGACTTTGGAAGAGTGTAGTTGAGGTTATCAAATCTCAATCTGTATTGAGTTGTTGTGATTTCCTCGAAAGCATCAGCTGACAATGAAACTGTGGCAATATTGTTGTCGCCATCAGACAAAGCGGCTGTGTTGACATATTTCCAAATCTTAGCATTGAAGTAGATGTCCCATCTGTTCAATGTAACGTCGCCTCCGGTTGTTTTAACCTTGTAGCCGACAACTGATTTGGTTTCACCTTCCTTGACTGTGACTCCGTTAGGAGCAGACCAAAGAGTGATGTCGAATGTACCCTCAGTGTTTGTTGTTGGAGCTGGGGTAGGTGTTGGTGTTGGTTCAGTTCCTGGGATTGGTGTTGGTGTTGGAACTGGTGCTGGTGTGTATGCTGTCAACATTGAGTTAACCTTGGCCATTGTGATAGGTCCAAAGTAACCAACTGCTGGAGCAATTCCGTTAGCTGCCTGGAAGTTTGCCAAAGCTGTCTTTGTCATGTTTCCGAAGTAGCCGGTTGTTGGGAGGGTGGCTCCCTGTGTGTTTAAGAATGTTTGAAGATTCTTAACAGCTTCTCCGCTCATACCCAATTTTAATGGGGCTGTGAATGGAGGAATAGATCCTGTTGTTGCTGGCATTCCTTGTAAGGCAGACAACTGAGCTTGCAATTGTGCAATCTGAGCCATCAATGTAGCAACGTCTGGTGTTTGTGCGAAGGCAACTCCTGCAATAACAGAGGCTGCTGCGCAAACTGCGAAAATTTTCTTTGCGTTCATTTTAATTTTTTTGATTCTCGCCCGTATTAGCTTAAAAGTTAATAGCAGGCAATTAAACTTTATATTTTTTGAGTTCGACCTTTGAACCAATTACCTTTCAGCAATTGGCAGGATTTCTTTCATTACCCTCCCTGTACCTCATAAAAGATGCTGGGAGGGTAATGAAATCTAAATCCGATTAATTTCCACTAGATAAGACTAAGAGTTTTTGCATTATTTCTTGCAAGACAGCTAAGTCTTTCTCTTTTTGGTAATCGTTATATTGATCTTTAATTTCTTCGAATCTTAATGCTTGTTCATCAGATAACATTGAAGAGTCAATTGTTTTAATAGAGTCTTCAATTATTTTCTGCATTCTAATTTGAGTATTGCCCATTTCTGTTTGAACATAGTCAGAAGCTTTAACAGATAAAACTCTGGCATCTTCGGGGGCAACTTTGATTCCCTGTCTTTCTAATTCATTTAAGGCTTCAGTGATAATAGCAACCTTGGCTGCCATTCTAGCTGCATCTTCTGGTGTTGAAACTTTTGAGAAATTCTGAGCAGCATCTTTGATAGCTTGAGCTGATTCATTAATAGCAACTGATAATTTTGTCTGATCATTAGTAGCAGCAATAGCTTTCAATGTTTTAACTTTGCTTTCAGCAATATCTAAATATTTGTATGATTGGCTGTTTTTAACAACTGGGACTAAGTTAGAAGGATTGGTTAACAAGGTAGCAATAATTCTTCCTGAGAATTGATTCTGAGCTAAAGTCACTCCTCCAATAACAGTTAAAATAGCCAGGGTAGCATAAGCTGGCTTTAAAATTAATGATTGCCAAAATGACGGTCTGACAACTGTCTGTTCATTAGCCATTATGCTGGCCTTAAGGTTATTAGCCCAGGCTTGCCTTGGCTTGATGTCCTTTAAATCCATTATTCTATTTTCCAGTTCAGAATATGCCATAATGGTCGTTCATATGAGATGACGAAGGAGTTTGGGTTTTGTTACACATCAAACCTGTCCCCTGTCATATCTTTGAGTTCTTGTAAGCCCCTGGAAATCATGGTCCTAGTAGCCCCCTCAGATTTATTAAGGTTTTTGGCTATTTCTTCTAGAGGCATTTGGTCTAAGTAATACCAGATAATAGCATTCTGGCAGTCATCCTTTAATTGGGAAATGCCATGCTGAATTATCCTCATATCAGCTGTTTTAATGGCCTCTTCCTGCATATTGGTATTATCAGATATTTCCATATCCTCATCCATTGGAGAGACTGGGTTATTACCCTTTTTGCGATAATGGTCAATTACAATATTACGGGCTGATTGGTATAAAAAGGCCTTAGGATTCTCTATTTTCCTTCCTTCCTGGATCTTTTCCCAGAGCTTGGTAAATACTTCAGCAGTTAAATCTTCAGCCACAAATTGAGAGCTTGTTTTAAGGAAAACAAAACGGTATATGCTTTGGATATACTGGTCATAAATCTGACTAAATTGTTCTTGCAAATTATTCATTAGAATTGTTGAAATCGGACAATCCATCACATCGGACAAAATCTACCCTCGTGTCCTATATCGTCTTAATCAGTAATTTTGGTTTGTAATAAGTAAGCTTGCCCTGGTCATACCTTTCCACCTTAGAGGTTTTGACTAGTTTAACTAAGTCCCTGCGTAAGGTTCTTAAACTAATGCCTGGGAAATGCTCAACTAATTGAATCAATCTCATTGGTCCCTTGTTTTGAAGCAGGCTATAAACCTCTTCTTTGCGGGATCCATTATTATCTTCCTCTATAACCTGTCTAGGAGCCCTAGGTTTAGCTTGGACTCTAGGCTTTGGGGACACATAGGACATACTCTTAGGTTCTGACTTGTTGTCCTTAATAGTTGGGCTAGCCACTATTTTCTGAAAAAACACTTCCCTAATATTGGCATATCCCTGCTTTAAAACCAGGAAATTACGATCATCTATCCAATTCTGGGATTGAGCCACATCAAAGTAAACATTGAGGATATTAAGATCCTCTATTACTTTTTGGCTATCAGCTCCAGCTGGATCAAAGTTAGAACCAGCGAAATGAGCCAATATTTCATTAGCTTTCTCCCTAATCTTGTACTTTAAGGGTTCTTTATCAGGAAAAATGTCCGTGACTCTGTAAAGTCCAAGAGTTAGTTGAATAAAATAGTTCTTATCCATATTAACCCAACACCAAATTAGGTTGAGTTAATATACCAGAAAAGGGACAAAAAAGCAACCCCATTGTCAAAAAGCCCAATAATCCTTTAAAATTAAGACAATTAAGGCTATATATGGTCAATTCTTCTTGGCTGCAAAAACAGCTGCAATCCAAACTTTTCTATTTGTCCGCCATGTCTTTTTTGGGAATTTTGTGGGGACTGCAATACTATTTCTCCCCTGCTCAAAATGTTATTCAAAATTCTTTTGAATATATTCGTCCATTTTCATCTTGTGCAAAATAGACAGATACTACTTCAGGATATTTAGCTCCAAATTCCATCTGCGCTCCTATTTTTACTGCTTCTTCCAAAGACATCTCTCTTCGTACCATTTTTAGATTTAA
>JAKLGF010000077.1 GCA_022710815.1 Patescibacteria group bacterium | reverse complement strand
CCAAAGAGACAGAGTTATGATTTGCCAATTGGCAATAGTTAAAGAAGCTCTCGTTAATGGTACGGTGACATTTGGTGATTCCTACATTCTTAAAACTTTTTTGGAGTTAAGAGAATGGATGTTTGAGAATGTTTACATCAAACTCAGACAAGAAGAATTGGTAAGGAAATTTACCCAAGTCTGTTCCTATTTCGGGAATTCTAGTGTTTTTTTCAGACACGATCCATTACTCTTGGTCAGCCTTCTTACTAACAAAGAAGTTTTCGCCATTTCGGATTTATTGGATCTTGGGCAAAATTGCCACGCCAAGCTTATGGCTTACTTCCATAGTATTGAATTCTTTGAGTTAATCAAAGACTTGCCTAGGGACAATCCTTTTGACTTTAGTCAAATAGACTTGGACCCAGCACATTACAGCTAAAAACAAAGAAAGGGGCCTTTAATTAGGCTCCTTTTAATTTACTTTCATAAATACAAAAAGGGGATTATAATACAAGTAATATGAAAAACGCTTTCAAACTGTTTTTCCTTTTTGCATTGCTTTTAATCTCAGGCAATGTTTTGGCTGCAGTCCAGAGCAATGGTTATAGCGTTTTAAATCCTAAAATACAGAACACTGCTGCTGGAACAATAATCTCAGGCAATGTTAGTTCTGCTTCTAACCTTTTAGGAAGTGATTTTTCTTTAAAGATTTATTCTAAACAAAATCAAACAGGATACATTACAGCTTATGGAGGCAAAATTGGGCCAAATGGAAGCTTTAGTGTTTTAATGCCCAATATCCAAATAAAAGAAAATTACAATTTCTCCATTTTGCTTCAAAAAGGAGGCTACCAACCTACTGCTGTTGTTAAGGGTCCTGAAATTGTTAATGTCTATTTCACTAAATTGCCTCGCCATGCTGCTGAAGGAGTTTATGCTGGAGAATCAATTACTTTGTCTTGGTCTAGCAGGGAAATTCCAGAAGATGCCACAACTACAATTCTTTTTTATCCTATTGATGAGAACAAGAAAAAAGGAGCCCCAGTTATTATAGACAATAATGTTTTAAATACTGGAGAAAAAACATTTATTGTTCCTCAGGGACTTTTGAGAACAACTGAACCAGATTACAAACCATATGTTGTTACAGTCATGTACAACAAGGATCCCAGAATCAGTAAGAGTACGAATGGATATATTTATATCAAGCATAATGGTTGCCCAGTGTTTTCTCCTGAGCCAATTGCTTTTGAGAATGAAAGCTATATCCAAAAACTCAAAGTTATTGATTGGATGGATGTGGCAACAGGGACAATAGGGGTTAAGATTTACGAAACAGAAAATGGAGCTAAAAAAAGAGATCCGATTGAAGGAGACGGTAAGAATAGAATTTCAGTAAATAAGAGTCAATCAGAAATTACAATCAAAACATCTAGTTCTTTAAAGCCTTCTACTGAATACTATATCTACATGACTGGATACTTTTGGGATAAGAATAATAATCTTGTCAGATCGGTCTGTGTTATTAAACGAGAATATTTTACAACTCCCAGCGATTTATACCGAGGGCAAACCCCTAGAATCGAAGTCCAACTTCCTAAAGAAGCAGCTAGTGGCAAAATGCCTTTGATGAAGCCCAGTGAATATATCACTGTTAAATGGAAGACCTATGGTCTGCCTCCTGGAGGAACAGTGAATATTGAATTAAGAGATAACACATCAGTCGGACCAATTAATCGCCAAGAAAAGAGATTGGGAGATCTTCCACCTCTTTTCCAAAAAAGAGGAATTCCTAATACTGGAGAATATCAGATAAAAAGATCTGATTTTAGTAAAGATGCTAATAATAGTCCGGACAACAAACAAGTTGCCATTCATATTCACCATTCCTATTCCTTAGGAGGGAATACAATAGGAACTGCTAGTGGCCGAAGCCCAATGTTTGAGATTGGGGATAATCCTTGTCCAACTATAGAGGTTGTTGGAATTGATCCTAGATATTATGGAATTAATGTTTTATTCAAAATACTTGATTGGAAGGGAAATCAGAAATTAGACTTTTATTTAAATAATAAAAGAAGCAATTTTGGATTTGATGATTTTGGGGAAAAAGAAGAATACAATCCTGTTGAGAGAATTGTTAATGGAAAAGTGGTTGGATATGATGAGGGAGGATTTGATTCTCCAATCATGACTGCTGATACTAATTTTTACCAGTCAGGCAAGATCTATACTTTAAAATATCCAGCTGAAAGCGCAGAAAACTATTATCAAATGTTCAAAAAATATCCAGAAAAAATCTTTTATCTCTCAGGTAGGAAGCCCTATTATGCTGTTGTTAAGATTTCTGGATCAAACTGTGTTATTGCCGGATTCTATTATGTTTCTTTGTCTAATACTGGCGGACCAGTTTCTGTCCAGGATTATAACTATTCCATTTTAGATCAGAATTCAGCGACTATTACTGGAAAAGTAACATCTCAAGGATATTCAATTAATGGAGCAGTTCCGTATGTGGACATTGCTAATAATGCTAAAGAGTTAGGAGATGGCAATGGTTTAGTCTTTTATACCAACAGTGATAATCCGTCTTTGCCAGCAACAGTATTAAAAGACCAAGAATTCCTTATCAGGGCCTCTGATCCCAGTTTAAATTTGGATACCAACAATGCTGTTTATCAAATGTGCGCTTCGGATAACGGAGATGGATTTGTTGATAAATACATGGAAGCTAGTGCTAGATATCAAAGCGAGAAAACTCAAATGACAATACAAAACCAGTGGCCACAATTAAGGAAAAGATGCTTACCTTTTAGGCAGATGAAATATTCTTTACCTTCTAATGGTCTTCAATGAATATTATGAACATACTTCAAACAGCAAAAACAATTTGTGTCCCTTGTAGAGAGAATTCTTTTACGGCTAAAATACTTAATCCAAAATTCATGTTTTGGTTTGCCATTTTTGCCTTGGGTTTGCAATTCTTGGCCATATTCGGAGTAACTTTAATTTCCCAGAATCTTCCGGCTGATATTACCAAAACTGCTATTATCCAATTAACTAATCAGGAAAGAGCTAAGATTGGTTTGTCTGCTTTGCAAACAAGTCCAGAATTGGAACAAGCAGCCAGAATGAAAGCCCAAGATATGTTCAAGAATGGATATTTTAATCATTACAGCCCACTGGGAACTTCTCCTTGGTTTTGGTTTGGAGCAGCTGGATATAAGTATGAATATGCTGGAGAGAATCTAGCTATTGGTTTTGTGGAATCAGAAGAAGTCTATTCTGGCTGGCAGAATTCTTTTTCTCATCACCAGAATCTTTTGAATCCCAACTATACTCAAATTGGAGTAGCTGTAGTTGAGGGTAGCTTCAACGGAGCTAATACTAAAATTGTAGTTCAGCTTTTTGGTAATCCTAAAGATGAGAAGCCAGCTACTACCACTAAACCTGCAGTTGTTAAAACAACAACTCCCAAGCCC
>JAKLGF010000076.1 GCA_022710815.1 Patescibacteria group bacterium | reverse complement strand
CGCTTCAGAATCAGACATCTTCAGGTTCCCATCGGCATTCTTCGGACACGACAAAAGGCCAAGAGTGTTCTAAGCACAAAAACAAAACAAATGGTGTAAGTAGAAATACTTACACCATTTTTATTTATAAACAAGTTGCATTTTGAAAAATGATGTATAATAAATTCAATATGTCACCAGGAGCATTTGTGGCCCTTTTGGGCGCTATATTTTCTTTAATTTTAGGAATTATATCATTGCGTTCTCGTCCCAGAAGAACACAACATATAGTGTTTGCTTTTTTCTGTCTCTCTTTTATTTTATGGCTTGGAACTACATTTTTAATGTTTGACGCTCCGACAGATGAGCTAGCTGAGTTTTGGGACCGAGTAGGATATTATGGTATTTGTTTTGCTCCCACATTAATGTACCATCTCTCTGTGATTTTTCGTGGTAATGAAGAAAAAAGTAGACCATTATTGTATTTAGGATATTTTATATCTGCCGTATTCGTGGTTTTAAGTCGATCAGAAATGTTTATAAGTGGAGTGTTTAGATATGGACCATCTTATTGGCCAGGAGTACATGCTGTCGCTCAGCTTTGGCACCATTTGTTTATGGTCTATGTGGGAGTGTATTTCTCAATGTATTTATATAATAATGCGCGAGCATATATAGATGCTAAGAGTGGATTTGAACGTGCCAGAAATAGAATATTATTATATGCCTATGTGTTTTGTTTTGTGGGAGCATTAGCTTTCTTGCCAGCCTATAAAATAGCGATACATCCAGCTGTATATATTGTTGAGATCATTGGAATGTTGCTTTTTGCTTATGCGATTCTGAGATATCAGTTTATGGATATTGGATATATCCTAGGAAGAATTTTCATTTATGTTTCTTCTATTGGGTCTGTTCTAGCTATTTGCTTTGGCTTGCTGAATCTTAATAAGTATATTCCTAAGCCATTGCCCCAAGATTGGCTATTGGGAATTTTGTTTGTTGTGGGCCTGACTATTTATCAGAAATTCTTTGTGTTTTTCGAAAAAATTGCTTCCAAATATTTCTATTATACTTTCTATTCTGCTCAGCAGGTTTTAATGGATACGGGAAAAACATTAAACAGAGTTTTGGAAATGGATAAATTGGCCAAAGCTATTTTGCAGACTATTATTGATACTATCAAGATTAAAGACGCAGTCATATATTTGAAAAGCAAGAACAACAAATATAGTGTGGTTGGTAAGGCAGGCTTTGAGAGTTCAGATCTTAATAGTTTAGTTACGGATGAATTTTTTACTACATATTTTGAAGAAACATTCTCTCCTTTATCTTATGAGCGTCTACCTAACTTAATGATTAAAAAAGATAGATTTAAATGGAGCAGGCTTAGAATTCTTGAAAAAAGTATGGCAGATAACAAGGTTGCTTTGTGTCTTCCTTTAATTTTGGAAAAAGATATTGTGGGGGTTATTATCCTTGGAGAAAAAATAAGTAGAGACCATTATTCAGAACAAGACGAGCAATTGCTTTCATTTCTAGCATCACAGGCGTCTTTAGCATTAGTTAATGCTAGTAATTATGGTCAATTGAAAACTTTTAATGAACGCCTGGAAACAACAGTTAAAAAGAGAACTGAAGAATTGCGCGATGCTAATGAACAGCTTCAAAAAGCAGACAGGCTTAAGAGTGAATTTGTTTCTATTGCTAGCCATCAACTAAGATCTCCTTTGACTGTTATTAAAGGCTACTTATCAGTTATCTTGAGCGGAGATTATGGCCAATTGGCTGATGATGTTAAAAAACCCTTGCAGGTCTGCTATGACGCCAATCAAAGATTAATTAATTTCATCAATGATCTTTTGGATCTAAACGCAATTGAAGAGGGAAAGATGAATATTACCTTTGCCCCAGTCAAACTCCAAGACATTATTGATCAAATTCTGAAACACATTGAAAAGCATTTAAAAGAAAAGAAAGTGGAAATAGAATTCATTCCTCCCAAAGAAGGATTGCCAGAAATCCAGGCAGATGCTTCTAAATTAGAACAAGTTTTCTTTAATCTAATAGACAATGCTATTAAGTATTCTCCCCAGGGCCATGTAAAAATTTCTTTGTCCCAACTCAAAGGCAAACAAAAATTTGTCATTCAAGATTCCGGAGAAGGAATGACCCAAGACGAATTGGATAGTATTTTTGAAAAATTTGCCCGAGGGACAAGTGGAAAAAAAGTCAGCACCAAAGGTTCTGGAATTGGTTTGTTTGTAGCTAAGAAATTTGTAGAAGCTCACAAAGGAAAGATTTGGGCTGAGAGCGATGGAATAGGGAAGGGCGCTAAGTTTATTGTTGAATTGCCAGATAATTTACAGCCCTAAATCACTAGAAATCTCTTGCATTGAAGTTAAAACAATATTCACAAATTCCTCAAAGGCCAGATCTAAAAATTCTGGTCCTTTGTTTATTATCTCTCTATTAGCTCCTTTAGCAAAAGACTTTTCTCCCATTCTGTTAATAATTGTTTCTGTTTTTACATCAGCTAATTTTTTAGAAGGCAGAACTAAAGCCGTTGCCACAATTAAGCCTGTTAAAGGATCAACAACATGCAGAGCTTTTCCCATTAGAGTTTTTGGTTCTATCCCATGCATTTCATTATGGGTTAAAACTGCATCACAAATATCTTGGGACAGTCCAGCCTCTTTAAGCATTTGGGCTCCTAATTTAGAATGCTGATCTAATTTATCAGGCACCACTAAATCATAATCAATGTCATGTAATAATCCGGCTATTGCCCAATCATCTTGATTCTGATTAAAGTGTTTAGCTAGGCCAAGCATGGCTGCTTCCACAGCTAAGCAATGTTTAATTAAGTTTTTGTTTTTTAAATTGGAATTTAATAATTCCAAAGCCTGATCTCTGTTCATATATATTTCCTGATTATACCAATCTTTGGCAAATTAAAAAGCACTTCATTTCTGAAGCGCTTTTTGTTGGAAAAAAAAGAGCTAGGGGAAAGTAGGGAGGTCTGATTCTAGGATTTTGACATCCAGGATCTCCATGTTTGTGACTTTGTCAAACATTACCCGGAATTCTTTGTTTCCCATTGTTTCGATTGTTCTGGTTTCTACAAAGAACTTTTTTTCTGGTACGCTATTTGGCTTCAGGAGGAACCTGTCCTTTTCTCCGTTGGGTCCAGTAATAGCATAAAAGAATTCCGATGTTTCCGAGTTTATCATGTATTTGATTATCACTCGGAAGTACTTTTTGCTGGCTTCAAATTTCCAGCTGTAAGAACGAGGAATCTCATCTTGGCTGGCCAGCTCTGTTTCCATTTTGTTGATGGTGACAGCAACGCTGTCTTCGCGTTTCTGCCAAATGAGCACAAGTCTGTTCTGCTCATCCCATTGAACCTCGCAGCCCAAGAGTTCAGCAATGAAGCGCAAAGGGACTACTGTTCTGCCATCAATGATTTGAGCAGGAACATCCAGTTTTATGGGCTTTCCATTAGCTGTAGCTGTTTTGCTACCAATGGGCAGGGTGATTTGTATTTCATAGG
>JAKLGF010000075.1 GCA_022710815.1 Patescibacteria group bacterium | reverse complement strand
GGCTCTAATTGTTTTCCTGATCTCTGGCTTTGTTTGCTGGATATTTGGATCGTCGTTTGTCGGCGGAGTATTCCTAGGAGCATTAGTAATTAGCTTCTGGATTATGATTGCAACAGCTTGAGAAAGGAGAAAGAAATGAGACCATTGCTATATAGCAATAAGAAAGCTTGGCTAGAACACAGAGGGTATCGCCTGTATGAGTTCTGGACTCTTTTGGTATTTGCCATTCTTTGTTGGCTTGCTCTAATTGCAACGCCAATAGCTTGGTATTTGGGATATAAGATTGTTGAAACCAACACCGGAATGTGGGTGCTGTCAGCTGTCTGTCTTATTCTGGCAATACTGTTCACATATTTTTCCACTGATCGCTACAATGACATTGCAGCCAACAAGCAAGTCTATGAAAGACCATGTTCTGATTGCTCTCCCGAAAAAACAGAAAAATGCGACGGCAATTGCTGAGCATTACAAAAAGCCCCCTGCATCTGCAGAGGGCTTTTAATGTATTAGAGTGTTTTGTTTTTGATTTCTTCTTGAGCCATTTTAAGGAAGTTCTCTATAGTAATCACTCCTAAATTTCCTTTTTCTTTGTGTCTGACATTTACAGAATTAGCCTCTATTTCTTTATCTCCCACAACTAACAAATATGGGACTCTTAAGATTTCTCCATTGCGGATTTTCTTGGATAATGATTCGTTTTCATCATGCAATTCTACTCTCAAGCCCTGTTCTTTTAATTGCTGATAAAGATTAGTGGCAAATTCATTCTGTTTCTCAGAAATGGGAATAACCCAGGTTTGGACTGGAGCTAGCCATAAAGGCAAGTTTCCAGCATAGGCTTCCAAAAGGACTCCAATGAATCTTTCCACTGAGCCCAAGAGAGCTCTGTGAATCATAATTGGTCTTTGCTTTTCTCCTTTTTCATTAATGTAATTAAGATCGAATCTCTCAGGAAGATTGAAATCTACTTGAATGGTTGTGCATTGCCAATCTCTTCCCAAAGCATCTTTGATTTTAATATCAATCTTGGGGCCATAGAAAGCTCCTCCTCCTTCATCAACTTTGTATTTCAATCCTAATTTGTCCATAGCGCCTTTCAGTGATGTCTGAGCCATGTCCCAAATTTCATCTGTTCCAATAGAGCCCTCTGGCCTGGTAGAAAGGAAAATGGAAAAGTCTTTGAATCCAAAGTCTTTTAAGATATTGAAAGTCATGTCCATTAAATTATGGACTTCTTGGTCAATCTGTTCTTTAGTACAGAAGATATGGGCATCGTCTTGGGTAAAGCCCCTGACTCTGGTTAATCCATGCAAGGTTCCAGACTTTTCATATCTGTAAACTGTTCCTAATTCAGCATAGCGGATAGGAAGTTCTCTGTAGCTGTGCAAAGCATGTTTGTAAATTGCCACATGGAATGGGCAATTCATTGGCTTTAATTGATAATCAACTTTTTCATTAGCATCTTTTTCAGCCAAGTTAAAAGAAGGGAACATTGAATCTTTGTAGAATCCAGCATGGCCTGATGTTTTCCATAAATCTAATTTAGCAATATGGGGACTAGCCAATAATTGATAGCCATTGTTCAAGCATTGATCAATGATATATGTTTCTACCAATCTTTTGAGCAAAGCTCCTTTAGGGTGCCACAAAATTAATCCTGGACCGACTTCTTCATCAAAATGGAACAAGTCTAATTTCTGTCCTAAAATTCTGTGGTCTCTTTTTTCTGCTTCTTCTAGGTTCTTCAAGAATTGTTCTAATTCTTCTTTGGAATGAAAAGCATAGGCATAAATTCTAGTTAACATTGGGCGCTTTTCATCTCCTCTCCAATAGGCTCCGGCTGTTTTAGCTAAAACAAAAGAACCAGGGTCTAAGTCTTTTGATGTTTCTACATGAGGTCCACGGCATAAATCAGTGAAATCACCGCTGGTATATATTGTAATCTGGCCATCTTCTAATTCATTAATCAATTCTGCTTTGTATTGTTCGTTTTCAAACATTTTCAAAGCATCAGCTTTAGAAATTTCTTGTTTTTCAAACTTGATTCCTTCTTTAATCAATTCACGCATTCGTTCCTGGATCTTGGCAAAGTCTTCTGTGGTTGGGCTAGTTTTGCAGCCTGTGAAATCAAAGTCGTAATAGAAGCCATTTTCAATATCTGGGCCAATGCCAAATTTAACGCCAGGGAATAAATCCTTGACAGCATGGGCCATTATGTGGGCAAGTGAATGCCTTTGGGTTTGGATATCTGCCATATATTTAAGTATTTTAACAATATTTTAGTATATATCATATTTGTATTTTTTCAAATGTCTCAATTGACTTAGCCAATTTGTTATTGTACAGTATTATTGTTCTAATTTGTACTCGAAAAATCAAAAAAGAGCTAAATTCTGAAAGGAGAAAAGAGTGGGAATATTAGGTGATGATTATGCTGATGATTGCAATGATGAGGCGCTGCACATTGTTCTTGATGGTAATGCCTTAAGAGACATTATCAAAGAAGAACTCAAGGGAAAGGTTGCTTCAATCGTAGAGAAATTGGGATATCCGCCAATAATCACAACAATTCGCGTTGGCGAGGACCCAGCTTCTGAAAGGTATGTCAACATGAAGTGCGAAATGGCCAAGGAGGTTGGTCTTGATCCCCGGCATATTCATTTGCCAGCAGGAGCAAACTATGACCAAGTTGCCAGAGAGATTCTTTCAGCCAATGACAACCATATGGTGAGCGGAATTCTTTTGCAAGTTCCTTTGCCACCGCCAATCACTTTTGAGCAAAAAGAAGAACTGCTCAATATGATTGATCCGCGCAAAGATGCTGACGGAGTAACTTTCCAAGGATTGGGTAAAATTGCCTGCAAAATGCCAGCCTTTGGATGTGCTACACCTAAAGGCATCATGACCTTGCTGGAATACTATGGCCAAAAACATGGCTTTGGTATTGCTGGTAAAAAAGCCTTGGTCATTGGACGCAGTCATATTCTAGGTATGCCTATGGCTTTGATGCTGACAGCTGCTGATTGCACTGTTACTATTGCCCACAGCAAAACCAGGCCAGAAGATCTGGATCAGTATTTGAAAGATGCTGATATTGTTGTTGGTGCCATTGGAAAAACAGAAGCAATTGATGGCAGCAAGATCAAAGATGAGGCCATTGTCATTGATGCTGGATCCAATACCAAAGTTGTTAATGGCAAAAAGGTTTTGACTGGCGACATCAAAATGACTGAGGAAGACAAGGCCAGATGGTTTGCCTACACTCCTCAAAAAGGCGGAGTCGGACCAATGACCATTATCACTCTCATCTCTCAGACTGTTGAGGCAGCTGCTCAAAAGCTCAACAGCCCAGCATATTACAATTAAGCTCAAAACAAAAAGGCCGTTTCTTTATGAAACGGCCTTTTAATGTCTTTAAACTTCTAGTATTTCTTCAATATTATCAGCAATAATCTTAGGAGATCCGTCTTTAGTATCTGCTTTTCCTGAAATCAAGACAATTTTGTTTTCCAGAATAGCATTGGCGCTTTCTTGAGCTGTTCTGGGG
>JAKLGF010000074.1 GCA_022710815.1 Patescibacteria group bacterium | reverse complement strand
TAGCCAAGACTTGCCGATAACTGAAAGAATTACTCACAGCATCTTGCAATTCTTTTTCTGTCCACTTTCTCTTTTTCATAATATTATTATACCAAATGGCAAAGGAGCAAGCAATGAATGACAACGCGTTTACCTATAGTATAATATTTATTAAGGTTCTCTTTGTGAGGCCAGAGCGGGATTTGAACCCGCGCATAAAGGTTTTGCAGACCTTTGCCTTACCGCTTGGCTATCTGGCCGTATCTATTTCTTATCCTGTTTTTTAATTTCATTCAAGATCTTCTCAATATGGGCTGCTTGAGCTGGGATTTTATCTTCCACAAATCTAATCTTAGGCACAGGCCTCATTTGCATCTTCTTGTTAATCTGTTGTTGAATATTATATACATTCCTAGCTAGAAAAGCTAGAGCATCCTTGGTTTGATTATCGGGAATAACACTAACAAAAACATCGGCATCACTCAATTTATCATTAGCCTTAACATGGGTTATGGTAATCACCACATCTTTAGGTAATTCCATTTCTTTTAAAAGGATTGTATCAACATTCCTTTTAATTAATTCCTCAACTCTTTGATGTCGAAACGACATAGAAATTCAAAATATCGTCTTCCTTTATTTTCTCATCACCTTCAAACTTGATTCCAATTTCATCCCTTTTAACAGCATGATCAACATCCTTCTTATTCTTCTCCATTCCAATCATTCTTCCCTTTCCTACTACTTCCCCTTCCCTAATTATTTCTATCTGGGCTCCTTTATCAACTTCACCTTCAACCACTCTACCTCCAATAATCTGTCTATTTCCTTCGGTAAAGAATACAAATAAAACTTTGAGTTGGCCCAAATCAGTTCTAATTGTTTTGGGTTTAATCAATTCTTTCATTAAAACCTCAACTCCCTGCAAAAGATTGTAGATAACATCAAAGTTAAGAATTCTAATTTTCTTGTCTTCAGATAATCTTTGTATAGCAGAATCAGTTTTAACCCTGAAAGCAATAATCTTAGCATTGCAAGCAATGGCTGTTTTAATATCCTCTTCAGTAATATTTCCTACTTCTTGCTTAAGAATCTTAAGCCCTACTTCTTGCTGTGGCAAATTAGTCAAAATTTGAACAATAGGTTCTAATGATCCAGCCACATCTGCTTTCAAGATAATATGGAGATTTTTTTTATCTGCCTGATCAGGATCAAAAACAACCACTTCTTTTTCTTTTTTAACCACAAATTCAGTAGCTTCTGTAGCTGTAGCAAACCCCATGAATTCATCTCCAACGTTAGGCACTTTTTCAAATCCCATTACACTGCAAGGCTGAGAAGGCATAACCTTATCTAATGGCTTTCCGTTATAGCTCTCCAAAGATTTAATCTTGCCCATGGCTGAAGCACAACCAATAATATCTGCTTTTTTCAAAACTCCATCAGTAACAATCAAAGTAGCAATTGGTCCTCTTTGTTTATCCAAATATGATTCAATAATAATCCCTGTTCCTTTTTGGGAAATATCAGCCTTAAGATCTTCCATTTCAGCAATCAAGAGAATCAAATCTAATAATTCTGGAATTCCGGTTCCTGCTTTAGCTGAAGTATTAACTGATGGAACAGTTCCTCCCATTGTTTCCACTAAAACATCATTGGTAGCTAAATCTGTTTTGGTTTTCTGAACATTAGCTCTTTCTCGATCAACTTTGTTAATAGCAACAATGTATGGAATGTTGGCGGATTTAATAACATTAATGGCTTCCTTGGTCTGTTGTTTCACGCTCTCATCAGCAGCCACAACTAAGATAGCAATATCTGCTACTCTGGCTCCGCGTGATCTCATAGCTGAAAAAGCTTCGTGCCCTGGGGTATCTACGAAAGTAATCTTTTTACCACTATGCTCTATTTCATAGGCTCCGATATGCTGAGTAATTCCTCCTGATTCTCTATCAGCAATATTAGTCTTTTTAATGTAATCCAAAAGAGTTGTTTTTCCATGATCAACATGGCCCAAAACAACTACTATGGGAGCTCTGGTTATTATATTGTTATTTCCCTGATCTTCCATTTGGATTATTTTCTTTGTTATTATCCTGTCCTACCTTAATATTTAATATCCCTTGTTTCTGATTATCATCCTTTTCTTTCACAAACTCCATTGCTTTCTGAACTGCTTCTTGTTCTTCTTTGGCCAATGAATAATCTGATCTTCCTTTAGCCACTGATTTCAAATATATTCTATTGAAGTCTCTTCCGAAATGACTGGTAATAATGAATCCGTCATTGTCTTGATTTAATAATGCTAAACAAAAGCTCTGATCACTGCCCATTGATTGGAAAGGATTAAATCTTACCAATCCAACTTTCTGGAAGCTTATCTGAGCAATTCCTTTTAAATAGTCAATTTGATCCTGGCAAGAAACAAAGCTTCTTCTGTTATTCTCAATAGCCTGAATCTGAGTTTTTAAAAATGATTCTAAATCCTTATCTCCTTTTTTGAAAAATATACTAATCCTTTTGTTGGTCAAAAACAAATATACAATAATTCCTACATTCAAAATTAACAAAACTCCTAGAGCTATTAATATGTATGTTGTAATGTCTTGTTGCATATTGTTTAAATACTGAGGAGGTGGAAGGATTCGAACCTTCGATCCGCTTTTGGCGGATAGCGGTTTTCGAAACCGCCCGATTAAACCACTCTCGCACGCCTCCTTGGTTAAACTATCGGGAAGTCATTATCTCTGACAACATTTCTGGGTAATAAAAAGGGAGCATTTTGACCAAACCACAAAACCAAATTCAACATCAAATTTCCCTTATCAATCATTGGTTTGTAAAAGCTTATAGCATTGGTCCTGTATCTTTTGAAATCTGGAAATTCATTTAAAAGCATTTGGGCAGCTTTTAATCCCCATACTACTCCTCCCCCACTCCAGGGCTTAGTCATTCCGGCCGCATCTCCGCAAAGAGCAAATCTTTGAGAAATTGGCATAACAATTCCGCTGGGAATGAACGCTGCTTCCATATTTATCTTGCTAATATCTAATCCTTGCTTTTTACAAAATTCTTTGAGATCGGCGACTATACTGTGAGGATCTCCCATGGCTCCATATTCAATTTTGTCTCTGCCTGGGATTCTCCAAAAGAATCCTTGCTTAGCTGGCCATGTCTGGACAATCTGGCTCTGGTCTTTGTCGTTTAAAAAAAATTGGACTCCTAATTTCATGGGCGGATCAGGGAGCTTCAAAATCTTTCTAGTTTTAGAAAGGGCTCCATCACAGCCAATGATTTTATCAAAAAAAGAAAAATCCTCCTGGGTCACATCATGTTTGAAATATATCTTAGCTCCAGAATCCTGAGCTAATTTCAAAAGATGCTGATTTAATAAATCCCTATCGATTAAATAATGGATTGGGGAAAATTTCAAATTAACTTTGGTTTTCCCAAAATTGATTTGGCATTTCCCTATTTCCTTAATAATACATTCTGAAGGAATATCAATGAAATCATTGATTCGATCAGATATTAATCCGGAACAAACCTTGCCAGAAGTATTGCTCTTTTTCTCAAAAACAGTAACCTTGTGGCCCTGTTGGGATAATTTCCAAGCTAGATACAAACCAATCGTTCCTGCTCCTATTATCGCTGTTTTAAAGGATTGTTGGGCCATTTTTCTTACCGGTTAGACAGCCATGGCAAGCCTTCTT
>JAKLGF010000073.1 GCA_022710815.1 Patescibacteria group bacterium | reverse complement strand
TGAATATGTTCTCAAATAATCCTCAATTGACAGCTGTATTTTTATCAGCCAAAGATGGCGCTAGCTATTATAGTCCGGAAAAGAATTATATAATTTACGCAGGACAGGAGAAAACATTCCAAATTGCGGGACATGTTAACCCATTATCTAGCGGATATTATTATTGCTACGCCGAGAACTTCCGATGGGATAATGGACAAGGAGCAATAAGCAATTGGACAAAAAACAATTATTCTCCAATTCAAGACTATAAAACAAACGCAGTCTATCTTATCAAAAGATAATATAGCGTGAATAAATTATTCAAAACAATTTTAATGGTTATCTGCGCTGCCAGTATTGCTGGCAGCGCAATGGCCAAGACCCCAACAGTTGCTGACTTATTGTCGCAGCTAATTGCTTTACATCAGCAATTATTGCAATTGTTAATTCAGCAACAAAACCAAAGCAAGCCTCTTTTGTACGGAGCTCCTGATAACGCAACAACCACAGATCAGAACAGTTCTTTTTTCAAATTTGATTCAGCTTCAATGAATGTCACTTCAGGTAAGGGAAGATATTCTGATCAAGCAGATTTTAAAATCAGCTTCAAAGTGGGTTTGCAGGGAAAAGATATGTATATTAACAATGTTAATGCAGTAAATCCTGGAATAATTGTCAAAACATCTAATGATCAGATAATTTCTGTTTCCTGCAGTTCTCCTGATAGTGCCTATTACGATTATACAAATAAATTCTTTGTGATTTATAGCGGACAGACAAAGACAATAACTTGTTCTGGGCACATTGATCCCCAAACAAGCGGACAATATTATGCCTATATCTCAGATTTGAAGTGGAGCTATAGCTACAAAGATATTCCAGACTTTGGAGTTACCCGAAATGGATTTGAACCAATGTTGTTTTTAGAAACTGACACTGTTTATTTAACCAAAATAAATTAAAATAAAATAAAAAAATATGCGCAACATTTTTAAAACAATCATAGTCGCATTTTTTATTGTCCTAGGGTTCTTTGCTTTTCAAGCCAAGGCTCAGACAATTGATGATGCAGCTACCAGGGAGTATTTAATGGATATAGTTATTAATCTGCAAAGACAAATAGCAATTTTAAGCGGAAGGCCAATGGTGGCTGGACTATCTGTTGTTAATACTTCATTAGGAACAGTAGCCACTACTAGTTTTGGAGCTAATTTGGCTAGCCCTCTTGTTCCTTCTTTAATGTTGCCTACAGTTAAGACTTTGCCTGCTACTAATATTACAGCTAACTCAGCTATTCTTAATGGGGAAATTACTTCCTTGGGTTCTTACCAACTACCAATGGATGTTAATTTCTGGATTACTAAGGCTAGCATTAATGGAATACCGCAATATGTTCATCCCTTAATTGATGATGGAAAGATTTTCTGCAGAGATAGCTATGATCAAGGATTTACTGGATGGCAAATAGAACCAATTTGTCCAATTTGCCAAGATCCCCTTTGTTTAGAATCTGCAGAATTTTCAAAATTAGTCGGTTGTTTAGTTCCTAATACAACCTATTATTACTGGGCCTTGGCCAGACCAACTAATTTAGCTGGGTCAGGAACAGGATTAGTTAATACTGCTCCCGCTACTGGAATATCTTTGACTGGTTCAAGTAACCCAACAGGATCTTTTTATGTTACTCCTACTGGGCAAATAGTTTGGGCAAATAACATGGAGGCATTCAAAACTCTGAATGGAACAGTTTTGCCATCATGTAATCGCAATTATTATTGCGAAGCCAATTTAGGAGAAACTTTTGCTAGTTGTCCAACAGATTGCAGAGCAACATGCAATTTTAATAAAGTTTGCGAAGCTATTTTAGGAGAAACAGATCTCAATTGTCCATTTGATTGTGGATGCAATAGAAACAATATTTGCGAAGCTGCTAGGGGAGAGAATATGGTTAATTGTCCCACAGACTGCAAACCATTCTGTAATTTCAACAAAGTTTGCGAAGCTAATTTAGGAGAAACAGCCTTAGGTTGCCCCACAGATTGCGGATGTAACAACAATTATGTTTGCGAAGCATTAAGAGGAGAAAACTATACTAATTGCGCTTATGACTGCAAGTCTCCTTGTAATAGGAATAATGTTTGTGATACTAGTTTGGGAGAAAATGTAACTAATTGTCCAGAAGATTGCCAATGCAATAACAATGGAGTTTGTGATCCTGTTAAAGGAGAAACTGCAATAACTTGTCCCAAGGATTGCTTTATCCCTCCCACCCAAATCCCAACGCCAATCAAAAGATTTACTTGTACTAATTGGCAATGTGTTGAAGATTTGAATGGGACATATAATTCAGCTACTGAGTGCTCATCAGCTTGTGTTAAGCCTAAAACTCCTGGATACAATTGCGTTAACTATACTTGCACCTATGTAGCAGACCAGGCTCAATATACAGCATTTACTACTTGCTCTAATAATTGCCAAAGGCCAGCCACCACAACCTATTACTGCGATGATTCATATATTTGTCGCCAAGGAGCAATATCATCAAGAACTAGTTATTCATCATTAACTTCTTGTAGCGCTGCTTGTGTTAAGCCAGTTATTAAATACAGTTGTGTGAATAATCAATGTGTGCAATCAACTAGTGGTATATATTCTGATTTAACTACTTGTAATGCTAATTGTGTAGTCTGTTCTACTAATGTTACAGCTCAGTGGAATAAATATGAAACAGGAATTGGAAAAGATACTAATGAGTGTAAAAATATTTCTGATTTTGCTGACGCCTACATCAAAGTTAATCTTTATGCCAAATGCGGAGATGCATATTTAAGAGATGATAGTATAATCAGCATGGCTGGAATTCAGGCTGGTCCAATTTTCTTAAATGGAGCTGCTGATCATCCTAATAATGCTTTTGTTTATGACTGCTCAGGAACAAAAGTAGGAAATTATTACAAGATTCCTTCAGGAGGATTTATTGGTTGTACTGTCAGAGTTCATATCCAAGCTGGATCAACAGGGGATTATGCAGCTGAAATCAAATCAATTTCTTGGAGCACAAAACCAGATGGCACACCAATAAAGATTACTTTGCCCGAAAAAATGGAAACCGTTAGGGTTAATTTGGTTAAAAGGTATGAAGATTGGAGAAGAGTTTCATTTACTGACGGATTCTGTGGATTAGATGAAGGAGGAAAATGTGCTCAAGATTCTGATTGTGGAAAATATGGATCCTATCTTAATATTTGTCGCGCCAAGAATGGAGGAATATTTAGAAACGGAATTGCTTGCTCTGATACTGGAAGCAATCAAAGGAGATATTGTTATTATTCATTATGGTATCTTGATCCAAAGAATCCTCAATATGATTGCACCTGCGTTCAAGGAACATGTAAATGGGCTAAAAAAACTAATGTAACCACTCCTACTCAAACTGCTAAGACTAATCAAGGAGTAACTGCTTATCCAGCAACAGCTGTTGGCTATGGAGCAGCCCGCATTAGTGGCTATGCTTCCAATATTACAGCTACTAGCCGCTATGGATTCATTCTCTACACCAAAACCAATGGAATAAATGGTACAAAGAGATATATCTTTATGACCAATAATTCATATGGATCTTTTGCCTACAGTTTGACTGGCTTAAAAGCCGGAACAATGTATTGTTATCAGGCTTTTGTAGAGGGAATTGCTAGCCCAGAACAGTGTTTTATAGCTCAATAAGTAAAATTA
>JAKLGF010000072.1 GCA_022710815.1 Patescibacteria group bacterium | reverse complement strand
ATAAGCCAAGGAATCAATCTTGGCTTTAAGGCTCACTTCTGGCAATCAGGGGAAGAACGCAATAGCACCGAGTGGGCTGATGAAATAGTCATCAATACAACAGGCATATTTTATGTCTACATTCCAGTAGAAAGAGTGCCAGGAAGTTTTGGAGACTATGTCAGTAAGAGTGGCTGGAAGTTTGACTTTGTCTGGTATGCCCAACACATTTGCACAGGAGGAGAGACTTGTGACGGAGGCAAAGCCACTATCTGGGGATGGAAAGATGAAGATAACGGATGGTATCACTTTGACGGCACTGCTCCAGGCAAACCAGCCAAACCACTTGATGCCTACAAATCCAGTAAGATCTTCACCCCAGACAAAAAGTTTCGCATTCAGTATCGCAATAGCGGAGTTAAACTCTCAGACATTAAAATCAATGTCATGGGCAAAGGAGTAACTAAAGACTACTTTGTCACATTCGAGTTCTACGCTTGCGATGCTATGCCCATATCAACCGATGATCTGGGCGCCACTTACACAATCAGTAAAGACGGCAAAGCAATAGTGGGATTCAAAGACCAAGCCGACGATCCTTCCTATGGATTTGATGACTTCATGAAACAGGCTGCCACTTGCAAATCATACGTCAGGATGGTGATCAAAGACGACCAGGACGTTGTTGAATTGCGTACTAAATGGCAACTGATCAAGTAAATCTCAAAAAAAAACGCTTACAAGCAAAAGCTTGTGGGCGTTTTAATTTTGTTTCAACTGTTAATTATTTATTTGTTGCTAAACTTTGATTGGGGTATAATAAAATCACAAGTAAATAATTTAATTATGAAACTAAAAAAGATTCTTTTAGATTTCTTTTTTCTATTAACAGTAGCTGCTACCATGTGGGGAATAACCCAGCTGGCTCAGGCTCAAACTATTTATCCACCCTGGGTAGATTTACAATACAGCCCTAGTTTTATAAACATTGCTTCTGACAGCGTAACAGCTAAAGGAGTAGTGAATAATTTTTCTGGAGATTCTACTGCCAGAGTATCTTTTCAATACTATGAATGGTATGGGCAGTCTACAATTACTAAGCAATACACTGGAACTCAAACAGTAAATTATCCTGGGAATAATAATCCTGTTCCATTTTCTTTGAGTATTACTGGATTAAAAGCCAATACAACCTATTGTGTTCAAGCTGTAGCTGAAAATGCAGCGGGCCGAACCATCTCTGACGAGAATTGTTGTTGCTTTAAAACTCTAGCCAGTGGTGGCGGCGGCGGGGGAGGAGGCGGAGGTGGTGGCGGTTCTGGCCCAGCCACAATTACAGTGACTACTTCTGGCCAAGAAGGAGTAGGAACGAATACTGCTACTCTGAGAGGAAATTTGAGCATTTCTAATATTAACAATGCTGAATATTGGTTTGTTTATTACAAAAAGAATGATTCTAATAATCTCACTGCTACTAATATTTATTCCAAGAGTTCTTCAGGAGAATTTAAAATTAGTATTTTTAATTTAGTTTCTAATACTGAATATTGCTTTAGGGCAGTGGGAAGAGATGCTTCTAATCCAGCTTTAAGAAGTGAAGGTTCTAATATTTGTTTCTTTACTTCAGGCCAGAGTTATGGTCCATTGGGAGTAATAACCCACAGTCCAGAAAATGTTGCTAATAATTCGGCCACTCTTAAGGGAGAGATTACTGATATGGGTAATGCTTCCTTAGTCAGCTACTGGTTCACTTATTACAAATGCAGTAATCCAGGAAATGTTTCAGCTACAGGAATACAAACCAAGAATTCTCTGGGAAATATTTATTCCAGTGTGAATGGATTGGAGGCTAATACTGAATATTGCTACAGGGCTTATGCTCAGAATTTCTCTAATGCCGGAGAAAAAGCCCAAGGAGCTGAAAAAAGATTTACTACTTCTGGAAGCGGAAACAATAATAATTACCCAGACATTAATGTTGAAACATTGGCTCCTGAAGATTACACATCAAACTTTGCTATTTTAAAAGCTCGCATTTGGGAATTAGGAGGAGCTAACAGGCTTAGAGTTTGGTTTGTCTATTATCGAGCTGATGATCCAGGAGCTTTGAAGAATACCTATGAACAATCCTATGATACTAGAAGTTTCTTTACTCATAATTTATACAACCTAACTCCCAATACCAGATATTGTTACAGAGCAATGGCCACAGATTTCTATAACGACTCTAGAAAGAATAGGGAAAATACTGTTTGCTTTACAACCAAGAGTGAAGAGAGTGGATATACTCCAGGCAATCCAGGCCAAGAAGTAGGAACGCCCAGTTACTCAATTTGCTATAGAGGAGTCTTAGTTTACACTTCAATTTCTTCAACTGGTGCCAAGACTATTTGGACTAAAGGAATTACTTTAGATACTCCTTCTAATATCCAGAAATACAGCACAGGAGATGCAGCCAGAAGTCATATTGATTCTTTGATTGCTTTTGGATATTCATATAATCAATGTGAATACAATCCAACCCAGGGACAGAAATACAAATATTATTACTGTGAAAAAGCTACTGGCGCTTGCAGACAAACTAATGGAACCTATGCTGATCCCAAATCTTGTGTCACTTCTTTGTTAACATACAAATCAGGAATTTCCACTGGAATGTGCTATGCCGATTACAATAGTTGTTCTAAAGTTTGTGTAAAATCTTCAGGTAGTACTTCTGGAGGCGGAACGACTAGTGGGGGAGGTTCTCAGAGTGGAACAACATCTGGTACAACCAAGCAAAAATATTATTACTGCAAGAAAGAAAGCAAGGAGTGCGTTTTAACTGGCCAGACCTATGATAGTAATAGCGCTTGTGTTAAGGCTTTGAATGATTTGATTCCCAATCAAACTAATGGAGTTTGCTATACCCAAGAAGAACAAGAGACTTGTAAAAGCCAGTGTTCTGGAGCCCCAGTTCAGGAACAAGTTCAAACAACAACACCAGCTACGCCCAAAGTTTGTAATGGTCAGGACATGGAAGTCCAAACATTAGACTTTACAGAAATTGGATCAGCTAATCGTAAATTAAATGGAAAATTAAATTGCGCTGGAGCCCAACAGATCAATTTGGGATTTGAATACTTTGGTCTTTCTGAAACAGCTGTTTCTCCTAAAAGAATTTGGACCACTAATTTCCCAGGAAACAAACAGAAGTTTTCTAATCCTGTTAGCTTTTCTTACAATGTTGAGAACTTAGAACCCAATATTATTTATTGCTACAGAGCCATGGCTCAGGGAACTGATGGCAAGATTGTCTATGGCAATGAAATTTGCTATCCCAGCCCAACAGCCAATGCTGATTTGTTCGCCGCCTATTATGCCAATATTAATCTCAAGCCATTTATGGGATTTGGAGACATTCTGACCCAGCAAGATAATGACAAACAATTAGGTAAAAAGATTAATGACTTAAATGATGTTTATCAAAAAGAAAAGAAAGATTTGGAGAATAATTTCAAGAAGATGCAGGAAAGAAAAGGATTTGCCAAATTCATGATCGGGGCTGACTATGGAGCCATCAAAAAGATTAACAAATACATTGAAAGCAATGGTAAGCGCATAACCGAAGTTAACAAAATGAAAGCCGAGTTCCAGAACCAATCAACGCAAACTCTATGCCAAAATACAGCAGATAAGTTGAATGCAGAGAATACTGGTTTGGACGAAGCAGTCAAACAGTCTAAGAAAGGATTTAGCCTATTTGGCTGGCTATTCATGCT
>JAKLGF010000071.1 GCA_022710815.1 Patescibacteria group bacterium | reverse complement strand
TCAGTCCAGAAATTATTAAATCCAGCATCTTTGATCTTCCCTTGCAATTTAACAATAGAAAGATCGGCTCCTAAATCAGCATCAAAGGTTTCTACTTGAGGTCTGAAAGGAATCACAAAACAATGCAAGTGATTTTCATCAAGCGGGTAATAGGCAGTCATCCAATTCTGATTGTAATGCGAGACTGCTTTGTAGCAATATTTATCTCCTGGCACAGGATTTAAAATTTCTCCGTAAAATGTATTACTAGCATTAGCCCAATTACCATTGGGCGGAGGATTCTTATTTGTTGCTGTCCAATTACTTCCTGTTTTGTAAGTTGTTTTGTGATCTTGACTCTGAATTCCTTTTTGCCAGATGAAATAGGCAACTTCTACATTCTTAGGAAAAACAACAGCTCCCTTAAGAATAACTTTCTGAATACTATTGTTATCTGGAGCTAAAACAAATTTAATTCCTTCAGTAACACTAGCTACTGCTTCCTGGCCTCCATAAGAAAAGCATTCTAAATTCCCCTTCTTCTTTATTCCCAAAGAATTCTCAACTACTGCCCTATAGCAATATTCTTTTCCGGCCAACAATGTTTCAGGCATTGAAGCTGAGAAATTCTTTCCCTGGCTTTCAGTATATGGGTTGAAAGTAAAGGAAATCTTTTTAGTAATCTTGGGTAAATCAATTTTAGAAATATCTTTAGGCAAATTGGCTTTTAAATCATATTCAAACCATCCTTTCCCAGAAAGATTAAGATTCTTTTTCCCTGCTCCTAGACTATAAATCGTAGCAAAGAATTTGGCATTAACTTGTCCATAAGAGGGTTGAACTTCAGTGTATGTGCTAGGCAAAGTTTTGACCCAAGAAATCCCAGGAGTGACAAAACAATCCAAAGCTGAATTATTCTTAGTGCTGGCAAACCCAGCCTCATTTCTGGCTGTGGTGAAATAGCAATAAGTTGTGTCTGGTTCAAATCCTTCTACTTTAAACTGATAGCTCCCAGCTTTGGTAACTTTAAAGTCTGTTCCGCTCGAAACAGTTCTCTTAGGAGTTTTGGGATCATAATAGTCTTCAGCCAAGACCCAGAAATACAATTCTGGACTTCCTCCAGTATTAGTTAATAAACCAGTGATAAAAGCTGTGTTATTAGTCCCTGGTATGGCTGATTTGTTAGCTACCTTAGGAAATCCAATTACTCTGCCTTCGTCTCCAAAGCACATGGCTGGAGAGACTGTTGTTCCTCTGGAATTACTAGCTGATGCTTGATAACAATAATCTTTGTTAACAAAATACAAGTTCTTTAAAAGCATGGCAAACATGGGCCTGGTAATCTGATCATCTGAATCATAATACAAAAGCCATCTCCCATTTTCCCAAGCAGAAACAGCGCTGGGGCTATTGGGCCTTAAAATAATTAAGTTCTTTTCTGTTTCTTCAAACAAAATATTGCGAGGAAATATTTTAAAAAGCATTGAGGGCTCTTTAATATCATTTCCCTTGCTTAATAACTGAGCTTTGAAAATTGTGCCATCACTTTGTTTTTCTGCTGGCAATAGTTCAATCCAAGGTTTGATTATTTCTGGCTCACAAACTTTAAACCATTTGGTTACAGCTTCGGCTAATGGTTTAGGTTCTCCATACAAGGGATCTATTTGTCCTTGAGCAATAATACTGGCTTTACAAAAACAATTCTTAGGAGCCCCAGTATAATTATATGGCTCAGGATCTTGTTCCCATTCAGCATAATCCTGCTGGCCAGAAAAAGTATATGTGTAGTATTTGGATTGGGCTTTTTGATAATCTGCTACTGGAGCGCACTGCAAAGTCAAAGAATATTGCTGGATTAAATTAGTTTTCCCAGAAATATCCCAGCTAATATATCCATTGCTCCAATTGGGAACAAAAGCAACTCCAGTATTTTCTTTTCCAGGATAATCATAATATCCTCCGTAAAGCAATCTATCAAAAGAAACTTCGCCATTTAAAGCCGTGAAAGCAAAAGCCTGGCTAGCGCCAAGCAAAAGCATCAGGCATAAAAAAAGACTTTTTTTGAATGCCATATAAATTACATGTGGACTATTTTATCCAAAGCCCAAACAGCAGTCCAAGCTCCGGCCACAAAAGCAATTATTATTAGAAATAAGACCCAACCTACTGTCATATTGTTAAGTTAAATATATGATAACATTTAAAAGAGTTTTTGTAATCAATTTAACTGTGGATTATTAATTAGCTAAAAATCCACTCCCTATTTCAATCACATCTAATTCCTTAACCAAGCACTGCTGGCCCAAAAGGCTGGTTAAACTAGGATTAGTCTGGCCCTTATCCCCGCTAATTAATTCTTTAATATATGTCCCGCTTTGGGTTTTAACAGTAAAAACTGCCAAATTTCCTTCTACTTTTTCTGTGCGAAAGAAAATGATCTGTCTTTTGCGCACCAAATCTGATCTATGTTCCATAACCCTCAAAGGAGTTCTTTGCATTATTGTTGCCCCATTAAGAGTCTGAACAGCTTCAAATAGTTTTAATTTATCAAAATCAGTCTCTGAAATTACAAAAACCCGATAGGTCTTATCTAGCCCGGCGTCCTTGAGCAAACCAATTTCTTTGGAATTAGAATATCTTAATTGGCTGACACTGACTTTGTCTTTGTTCTTCTTGTTAATTTCTTTTTCTAGTTGCTCTAAATCAAGATTTCTAATCTTAGGATTCTTTACCTCAATGATAAAGGGCCGGCCATTGCCCAGCATTAAAACATCAATATCTTCTCTTCCAGCTCCGTGTAAAATAGCCTTGGTTCCTTTAGTTTGTTTTAAAACAATTTCTCCGATTAGTCCTTCTACGCTTTGATATTTAGCAGTAAGTCTGGTTTGGGAAATATTACGTTGTAATTTTTGATAGCGGCCATAAATATATATGGGCTTAATATCTAATTGGATTTGATTAGTTTCTAGATCAATTTTAGCTAGAATGTCTGGATAAATATGATCAATGCTAACCTTGAAATGATTTTCAATCATCTGCCCTATTTCAATCTTGATTTCTTTTTGTTGTTCGCCCCCATTTATCCCCAGCAAAAAACTGCCAAATTCGTATTGGCTCAAGAGTAACAGCAAATCATCTTTAATCTTTTCTAGCATATCTTAATAATAGCAAAATTTTGTAAATTAAAAGCCCTCTAAAACTTAAAAGGGCTTTTTGTGTTTTTAGTATCCTCGGAGGTAGAGTCCAACAACTGGAAGTCTTTTGTAGCCTTTGTCTTTGAGAGATTTGGTTCCTCGAAGAAATTCTTCTTCGGATATTTTTTCGATTGAACCGATTTCGTCCACAATCTTGTGCCAAGCATCAACTCCATTTACATATATTTCACAAGCTTGTGTTTGTTGGTCTTTATAGACGTAAACTGAGCTATGACCGGATTTTGATCCGATTTTCTCGTAAAGGCTCATGCTCTTAGGCCCGACATAATAGCCCAGTTTGACCTGATCATCAGAAGTCTTATCTTCAACGACTTCTAATATGACCATCCTTCTGGGAGCAGTGCTTAAATGGGCTTGGTTTTGCCCTATTCTCTTATCCATTATCATCTCCTTTCAGCATTCAAAGATTTCTAGTATCTTTCCTTCTCTACAATTCTCCTTTCTCATGTCAATTTCCTTCTGGAAAATATTGGGGCTCATAAGAATAGCAGTTCCATCAGTTCTCAAGTGATAGCAATTGCCAGATTTTCCCCTGAGAAAAATTGTGCAATTGTCTGGG
>JAKLGF010000070.1 GCA_022710815.1 Patescibacteria group bacterium | reverse complement strand
CTTCTTTTTCCACCTTAGCCAAAACCCAATACTTTACTCCTACTTCCAAATTAGTACTGACAAGATTTAAATATGTCTTATCAGCCTTGATAAGGATATTATTTAAGATTGGTAAAGTTAGGCTCTTACCCACTATCCTTTCCACAACTGCCAATCCCTTTTTGAGATTTTCTTTTAAAACGGTTATTTTCATAATAGTTATAATATATTAATTAATTAAAAATATTGTTATTATTATAGGGAGCAAATTTGTTGATAATTTCAGAAAAATCCTTATTTTACAACGGTTTTGCCTGTGGATAAACTGTGATTAACCTGGGAGGCTGTGTATAAACAGATGATGTGTAAAAATGTGTGTAATTCTTTGTGGTTTTTGAGGGGTAGAATTGTCTACTTTCTTTCTACTGGTTATTCTTACTGGTTTTTACACACTTTCCACAGGTTTATTCACATCTAGCAAGAACAGATCATTTGTTTTATAGCTTCAATTTCTTCTGATAAGCTATCCCCCTTTTTTAATTCTAAATCTATCTTTTTACAAGCATAAATAGCAGTAGTGTGGTCTTTGCCTCCAAAGAGTTTGGAAATATATGGGAAAGAATTCTTTAATTCTTTTCTTAATAAATACATGGCCACTTGCCTGGGCTTCACTATTTCTTTCTTCCTGCAATTAACAAAGAGATCTTTCTCTTTTAGGTTATAAAAATCAGCCACAATTTGGATAATCTTTTGAGGATTCTTCTTTTTAATATTAGGAGAAATGATATTTTTCAAAAGATTTTTGGCAGATTCAATATCAATTTTCTGATTAGTTAATTTAGTATGAGCTATTAATTTATTCAAAGCTCCTTCTAATTCCCTAATATTCTTTTGGATATTAGAAGCAATATATTCAAAAACATCTGGTGGTAAATCAACACTGCGCTCCCCAGCTTTCTTTTTTAAAATAGCGACTCTGGTTTCAAAATCAGGCATTCCAATGTCAGCAATCATTCCACCCTCAAAGCGCGATCTAAGCCTCTCCTCTAGGGCTGCAATGGCCTTAGGAGGCCTGTCTGAAGAAAGAATGATCTGTTTGTTCTTTTGATAAAGGAAGTTGAAAATATTGAAGAATTCTTCTTGAGTTTTAGTCTTTCCAGAAATGAATTGGATGTCATCAATAATTAAGACATCATATTTCTTGTATTGGGATTTTAAGTCTTCAATAGTGTTATTAGTGATAGCATTAACAATTTCTGAGGTTAAAATTTCAGAAGGAAGATATTTTACCTTCTTGTTGGCATGATCTTTGGAAACCTTATTCCCCAAGGCTTGAAGTAAATGGGTTTTGCCCAACCCTACCCCACCGTAAATGAAGAATGGATTGTAAGCAGTGCCTGGGTTTTTACAAATTGCCTGGGCAGCAGCATAAGTTAAATCATTAAATGATCCAACAATGAAGTTGTCAAAAGAATATCTGGGGTTAAGATTGGTTTCTCGATCAATATTAAATTGTTCAAATCTTAATTGATTAGCAGAGATATTAGAATATTCTTCTTCTTGAGATTCTTCCTTTTGAGCTATCTGAGAAGCAGGAACTATTTGGTATTTAATATCTTTAACAGAGAAGTTAAGCTCATGGAGGGCCTTAAGTAAGTCTTTATGATATTTATTTTGTATCCACTCTTTGGCTATCTTGTTAGGCACAGAAACAACAACCTCTTTATCGGTTCTAGAAAAGATATTGGTATTGATAAACCAAGCCGAAAAGTTATTACGAGAAGTATTTAATTGAATTCTGGCAAGTACAGATTGCCACAACTCCTCATTTGTCATGTTGTTTTTTTATTTGAAGATTATTTAAAATTGAAAATTCTAAAACAAGTATAACAAATAGAAAAAGAATACAACAGTCTTGAAAAATAAGGGTTTTATGGTTTAAGTGTTAATAACCTGTGGATAAAAAGTGTAAAAGGTCTGGAAATTGACTGGAAAGCTAATTTTTGCTACTCTGATATAAAAGAAATATGTCAACAACTTATCAGCCTAAAAAGCGCAAAAAACAAAAGAAACACGGCTTTCTCAAGAGGTCAAAGACCAAGGGAGGAAAGAAGGTTTTAGCCAGCCGAAGAGCCAAGGGACGAAAAAGGATTTCCTGGTAATTTTAGATGTTAAAAAAACAAAACCGCCTTGTATCCCAAAAGGACTTTAAACAGGCTTTTGGGCAAGGCAAGGGGGTTAAAAATGCCTTTTTATACTTCAAAGCAGCCCCCAACCAGAAAGGGAGGCTTAGGTTTGGTTTTGTTGTTAATAAGAAGATCTCAGGCAAAGCTACTGTTAGAAACAGGATTAAAAGGATTCTTAGGGAAACAATCAGACAAGAGCTCCCCAAAAGAAAAGAAATAGGATTTGATGTTACCATTATTGTCTTGCCAGAAATCTTAAAGCTCTTCCCTGCTTCACCCAGGGCCAAGGATATTAAAAGTCAGCCCATTCAGGAAGAAGTTATCCAAAATTTAAATTTATTAGAAAAAAATGTTTTTAGCCGATCTGTATAATACAATATTGTTCCAGCCAGTTTTTAATCTCTTGATTTATCTCTATCAGATATTGCCAGTCCATGATATGGGTTTGGCTGTCATTATTTTCACCTTAGTGATTAAGGCTGCTTTGTTGCCCATTGATATGAAGGCTCTTAAATCTCAGAAAGCCTTGCAAGAAATGCAACCCAAGATAGACGAGATTCAAAAGAAATACAAAGATGATAAAGAAGAGCAGGCTCGCCAAACAATGCAGATTTTCCAAGATTCAAAGATCAATCCTTTCTTTGGCATCTGGGCTTTGTTTATCCAGATCCCAGTTTTGATTGCAATTTACCAAGTTTTAACTCAGTTATCAGCAGCTGTTAAGGATGGAAAAGATTTGGCCATTGCTAAATTCTATCCTTTTGTCCAACAACCATCCTCAATTAACTATTTATTCCTAGGAGTAATGGATTTAAGCAAGCCAGCTCTTTGGATGGCTGTTATTGTCGGTATTTTGCAGTTTATTCAGATTAAAATGACCATGGGCAAGACTAAAGCTAAAGACAGTCAGTCTGCTATGCAAACTTCCATGGCCTATTTCTCCCCCATTTTCTTAACAATGGTTTTAACAGCTTTGCCAGCCGTGATCGGAGTGTATTTCTTAGCTACTTCAATTTGGACTATTGCTCAGCAGAAAATAATACAAAAGAAAAGCCATGATGGAGAACAATAAAGCACAAGAAATAATCCAAGACTTTTTTGTTAAATTCGGGTTTGATGTTTCAGTCCGAATCTTGGAATTCAAAGATAATACTTTCTTTGTTAAGGTTAATGCTCCAGAAGCTAAGTTCTTAATTGGAACTAATGGAGAAATATTGATAGATATTCAATCAGTATTAAGCAAGATAATCCAAAAAGAATCCAAAGAACAGCTTTATGTAGATTTGGATGTTAATGACTACAAAGAACATCGTTTGAAATATATTAAGGGCATGGCTAAAGATGCTGCTGATGAAGTAGCTCAAACCAGATTTTCTAAAGAGCTCCCTCCCCTTTCAGCCTATGAGAGAAGAATTGTTCATATGGAACTAGCCCAAAGAGAAGACATCCTAACCGAAAGTATTGGGCAAGGAGAAGACAGAAGAGTTGTTATCAAGCCTAAATAATTATTGTCTGTAGAATCTAAAGACTCTGTCAGCGCAAGATTGCCAGTTAACACACCAAAATATTCCAGCGAATCGGCCATTGCACAAGCATTGGCCGATTTCTGTATTATCGTCCAAATTAGGATCATTAACCTTGAATAATTCAGCTAAAGCAAATGGTTGAGC
>JAKLGF010000007.1 GCA_022710815.1 Patescibacteria group bacterium | reverse complement strand
AAATATTCTTCATGCCAAAGTCCCCTATTTCACAATACAAAAACCAGAGCAAGAACAGGGCTTGGAAAATGAAACTGACAGAATAGGCCAAAGGCAGACCAACAACAGCCACATTAGATAAATCCGCTATATCCAAAAAGTCAGTTAAGAATTCTCTGAATCCATTAGCTTGCTGTAAGATATTAACAAACAAAAAGCTCAAGGTAATATTTAATCCAATACTGATTAAAGAAATTACAGTTGGAGTCTTAGTGTTTTTAATAGCAAAAAAAGCTCTGGCTAACAAAGGTATTAAAGCAGCTCCCAGCAAGTCAACGCTAAACATTCCCACGCAAGCAGCTGTAATTCTAGTATCAGCCCAAGAAAAATTCTTTCCCAAACTGCCCAAAATAATTCTAACAATAGGAGCTCTAAGAACGAAAATAGCCATGGCAGTAGGAAGAACTAGAAACACTACTTGCTTGATAGTTGAGGAAAGATTATCAAAGAATTCCTTGCTTTGGCTCTGGGCCCAGAATTTAGAAAGCATTGGGAAAGCAGCAATAGAAAATGGAACAGCAAAAAATCCAATGGGCATGTATTGGATATTGTTAGCATAATTAAAAACAGCAATGCTTCCTGTGGTTAAAGTAGAAGCAATACCAGTAGTAACTACATCGTTGATCTGCTGTCCAGCCACTGCCACAGTTCTAGGCAAAGCTAAAACAAAGAAATCCTTAACAGATTGAGCCTTGAAATCAAACAAGGGTTGGAATTTGTATCCGCAATGAATAAAGGCGGGCATTTGAATTAACAAATGACAAATTGCTCCCACAATTACTCCCATTCCCACTCCCATTATTCCAAAACTAGGAGCTAAGAATTTAATTCCTAAAATTATACAAATATTGTAAACAACAGGAGCTAAAGAATAGCTCAGGAATCTGTTGAAATACATTAAGGTTGAAGAAACCAAGCTGGATATTCCAAAAAAAATCGGACTCAAAAGCAATAATCTAGTCAAACTCACTGCTTCATTGATCATTTCTTGATTAAATCCTGGTACTATAATCTGAAGCAATTGCGGAGTGAAGATAAAACAAATGACGGCAAAGACAAACAGAACTGCCAGAATAACATTAATTGTATTGTTAATCATTTTCCAAGCCTCTTCCTTGCTCTTGTTCATGTATTCAGAAAGAATGGGCAGGAAAACAACTGACAATCCTCCGGCAATTAGAAAGTTGTAAATAAAGTCGGGAATTTTGAAAGCTGAGAAATATATGTCTGCTTGCGGACTAGTGCCAAAAGTTCCTGAAATCAATCCGTCTCTGACTAGCCCCAGAATTCTGGAAAGTAAACTAAAAAAACCCACTATCAAAGCTCCTTGGGTTATTGTTTTAGTTTGAGAATTAAGTATTTTGTTAAGCATAAAAGAAGTCTAAGCAAGCAATAAGCCGAATTCTGTCTAGGACAATCATTTATCTGCATCGCCAATTACTTGGCGCGTCAAGCGAGCTACCTTTAGCCGACTTGTGGTCGGCAAACTTGCTCTTGCATCCAGTAAGGGTTTGGCCGTTTCACCCCTGTATTGCTACAGGGCTTCCCCAGAGGGGTGGCTATGCCTTTCGTTATAGCCCGTCACTGCTCGCACCTCGACCGTTTCCGGCGACGGCTGTTAGCCGCTACTCTTTTACCCCGCAGAGCGGGGGGATGTTCGGACTTTCCTCCTTTTAGGACTAGCCTAAAAAGCGATTGTCTAGCTTGCTTAGATAATGAAACATAACATAAATAGGGCTCTGCTGTCAAAATTATTTATTATCCAAAGCCTCATTTACTAGTCTATCAGCTTCTTTGTTTTGTTCTCTAAAAACATGTAGATAGGAAACTGATTTGAATTTTGATTTGATATTGTAAACCCTAATGAATTGTTTTTGAAGATTAGGCTCTTTGACTTTGTATTTCCCCTCTAGTTGCCTAACAATTAATTCCGAATCAGCACGAATCAAAATATCTGTCTGTTTTGATTTATCTCCTAAGTCTTTGGATAGGGTTTCTAGGGCTGAAATAACAGCCTCATACTCAGCAATATTATTAGTAGCAGTCCCAATTGTTTTTCCGTATTCTTTGATTATTTT
Source organism: Patescibacteria group bacterium (assembly GCA_022710815.1). Lineage (GTDB taxonomy): Bacteria > Patescibacteriota > Minisyncoccia > Minisyncoccales > JAGOPM01 > JAKLGF01. The sequence continues at coordinate 11,111 of JAKLGF010000007.1, read as the reverse complement.
TGTCCCATCAGAAATTACCACTCCAATTGCTGCTGGACCTGGATTGCCTCTAGCTCCCCCATCAGTATTAACAATAATCTTATTCATCTTGTGGTATTGGATTATTTTTAAAATATTCTATTAATCCTTTTCCTACATTTTCTTGATTCTCGTTTTTGAATCTAAATCCGCAAGCTGGTGGATGGCCGCCATAGGTTATCAAATATTGTTGGCAAGATTCCAAGGCCTTTACTCCATTAGCTTTGGATGGCAATCTAGCTGAGCCAATTGATTCTTCAGGACCAATTTTGAATAAAAAGACTGGCTTATTGTATCTACTAACCAAATCCGAAGCAGCGCTTCCTAGGGCAATCAAGTCCCAATACTTATCTCCTTCAAAAATTACTTGGTCAACTTGCCCATCTCTGTTTATTATCCTCTGATTCACTTGATCAGTAACTTTTCTTTTTTCTTCTAATTTCTTCTGGCTTTCTTCAATCAAGCTCTGAGAAATCTTTTGGCAAATGTTTTGATCCTTACAAGTTAAAAGCAAAAAGCATTGATTAACATTGTTAATATGCGAAGCCCTGTTTAAAGGATTAATAATCTTCTGGCCTAATTCATCCCTATTCTTGTTTCTGAAATCCTGGCTATCAGCAAGTATTTGATACCCTATTCTTTTAATAGCATCCAGATTAGACATTCCCACTTCAATTATTTCTTTATTCTCCCCAGCCTCTGGAACTTTATCTCCAATACTGGCCAAAGCTGCTAAAGCAGAAAAGTCTCTAAGAATCTCTGCATCTTTCACAATTAATTGGGCTAGCCTTAATACTAACCCAGCATTAGCAAATTGTTTGAAAGGATGCTCATCTCCAGGCTGGTGAGGATCAACTACTAAAGCATCGGGAACTCCACCAATAATCTGATGATGGTCAATAACAACTACTTCAAATCCCATTTGCTTGGCTAATTGGATTTCAGCAATATTAGTAATTCCGCAATCCAAAGAGAAAAACAAAGCAGGAGCAGGATTAGAAAGCTTTTCTAAAGCTTTCCTGTTTATCCCATATCCTTCACTTTCTCGATCTGGGAAATATACTTTAAGATTTCCTTCTTGTAAGTAAAAAGGATTGAGATATTCAAAAACCTCTTTAAGGATTACTGTGGATATGGCTCCATCCATATCAGAGTCGCCATATATGATTATTCTTTCTTGATTTTTTGCAGCCTCAATAATTCTTTGGACTGCTTGATCTAAATTCTTTATTGCCATTTATTCTTTTTCTAGTGCATCAAGCCCTGGCATTTTATCTTTTCCGACAAAAGAAAGCATTGCTCCCCCTCCTGTTGAAACATAGCCAAAACTATTCATTAAATTATTATTCTTGAGAAATCCGACTGTTTCCCCTCCTCCTACTACTGAAAATGCTTTACTCTCTACAACAGCTTTGGAAATTTCCAAAGTTCCATAAACATAGTCTGGTTTTTCAAACCAACCCATTGGTCCGTTCATAAACACAGTCTTAGCCTGCATAATTATTTCTGAAAACAATTTGATTGTTTCAGGCCCAATATCATACATGGCCTCATCTTTATGCAAAGCTCCCACAGAAGTCTTGCGCATATATGACTCTCCGTCTTTTTCCAAGCAAGCTACAGCATCAATTGGCAAATGAATTTTAGGATTAGTAATATCAATTTTATCAACTAATTCCATAACATCAGGATCGGGCATAGCACCAGTTATTGCTAATCCTTTTCCTTGAAGAATAGTATTAGCAATCTTTCCTCCAATTAAAATATGGTCAGCTTTGTCTAAAAATTGATTAATGACTTTAACTTTTGTCTTTAATTTTGCTCCACCAATTATTGCCACCAATGGTCTATTGGGATTATCTAAAATCTTAGAAAGATTCTCTACTTCTTCAAACAACAAGAATCCGGCAGCTGCAGGCAAATATTTAGGAACTCCCACCACTGAAGCATGGGCTCTGTGACTTACTCCAAAAGCATCATTAACATAGATTTCTGCCAAACTAGCTAATTCTTTGGCAAAATTATCATCATTAGCTTCTTCTTCTGGATGATTCCTTAAATTTTCCAGTAAGATGATCTGGCCTGGCTCTAATCCAGAAACCATTGCTTTGGTTTGTTCTCCAATACAATCACTGGCAAACAAAACTGGTTTGCCTAAAAGATTAGATAAAGCATTAGCTACTGGAGCCAAACTTAATTTGGTTTCATTTTCTCCTTTGGCGTCATCATTGCTCAAATGACTGATTAAAATAACCTTAGCATTGTTGTCAGAAAGATATTTGATTGTTGGCAAGCTTTTGACAATCCTGAAATCATCTACAATATTTCCATTCTCATCAAAAGGCACATTAAGGTCGCATCTGACCAGGACATTTTTGTTAGAAACCTCAAAATCCTTAATATGTTTCATATTATTTAAATTATTAGGTTATTATATCCCAAAAACCAGTATTTTAAAACTTGACGATATCTCCTGGTTTTAGTGTCCCTTTATTTGACTCCTCTGGCTCTTCTTCTTTTTTAACAATAGCAGGAGCATCTTTAATTAAATCCTTGAGAGTAGAAACATTAACTTCTTTTTTGACAACTTTGGGTTTTTCTTTAGGAGTGGGCTTGGGAGTGAAAAAAGCAATATTCTCATCCTTTTTAATTTCAGACAATGAAGCAAAGTCTTGTTTAGGCAAAGGCTCAGGCTTTGGAGCTGGAGCTTCATTACCTTCAGTAGCTTTTTTCAAACAATTCTTGCAATAAACAGGTCTTTTCCCATCGGGCTTGAATGGAACCTTCACTTCTTTTCCACAAGAGGAACACTTGCCATCATAAAGAGTAATTTCAGCTCCACCTGAAGTCGTATGGGCTCCACTTGATGGTCCTCCTCCAATACTTTCAGCTTGTTGGCTAATACTAGCATTAACAATACTACTAGCTACGGCATAGATCTGACGAGTGTTTTCAATAATCTCTTTTACAAAAGATTTTTCTGGCAAAGGGAAAGGTGGTAATGTAGCAGCTGAAAATGGCTGACCAGCCATTCCATCAATCATTAATCGTAAGTAAATATTGTATTTGGTTAAATTAACAAAATCTGGAGCTTCAAAGGTTGGAGAGAATTCTCTTTCCATCCATTCAGCATCTTCAGCTCCGATTCTGAAAGTAATAATAGTACCAACATTTCCAAAAACTGCGTCTCTGACTGGATCTTCCATTTGAGCAATATATTGATGAGCCAAAGTCAAACACAAATGATATTTTCTAGATTCAGAAAGAATATTAATGAAAGCTTCTGTAGCAAAGTTTTGGAATTCGTCCACATAGAGATAAAAATCTTTTCTCTGACTTTCATCAACATTAACCCTGGACATGGCTGCCAAATAAATCTTGGTAACCAAAAGTGCTCCCAATAATTTGGAATTATCTTCTCCTACTCTTCCTTTGGAAAGATTTAAAACAATAATCTTTCCTTCATCCATGGCCTTGCGCATATCAATAGATGATTTGGGCTGGCCAACAATATTACGAATCAAAGGATTAGAAATGAATTGTCCGATCTTGTTTTGAATAGCAGCAGTAGCCTCTACTTCGTATTTCTGGCTATAGCGGGAATATTCTTTTTCCCAGAAAGCCTTAACAACTGGATCTTTAACATTAGAGATAATATTCTGCCTGTAATCAGCATCTGAAAGCATCCAGTTAATTCCTAAAAGAGTGGCCCCTGGATTTTCTAACAAAGCTAAAACACAGTTGCTTAAAATGTATTCCATTCTAGCAGACCAAACATCAGGCCAGATCTTTTTAAAAACTCCCATCAAACCAGCTGAAACTAAGTGCCTTCTTTCAATGGGCACGTCTTCCATAACATTAAAGGAAATTGGGAAATCTAAATCAGCTGGATTGAAATATATGACATCCTTGATTCTTTCCTGAGGAACGTATTTGATGATTGATTCGGCTGCTTCTCCATGAGGATCAATAAAAGCCAAACCGTTTCCGTTTTTAATATCTTGAATAGCCAAATTCTCCAAAAGAACAGATTTTCCCATTCCGGTCTTTCCGATGATATATGCATGTCTGCGCCTGTCATCAGTCTTAATACCAAATTGTTTCATTTGGCCTCGAAAATTGGTTTTTCCTAAATATGTAATCTGATCTTTGGACATAGGGGTAAATAAAAATTAAACGGGCAAATTTGTTGGTGGCTCACTCTTCTTGAATTCCACTCTTGGAGTTCCCACAGGATTGAATTGAGCTGGGAAGTGAAACAAGGTAGCAATTTCTTCAATGTTCATGACCATAAGCATTCCTCCTTTGAACCAATAATCAAATGTGGCTCCAGGCGGAGTGGCTGTGGCATATCTGCGGATAAATTGCCTTTTGCGCAAATATAATCTCCTGTCTCTTAAGAAATAATTAATCTTGGTTCTAGTTCTGGGACAGAATCTCAATCCATTGTATCCAGCTAAGTGATGGACATAATTTCTGGGCGCTCCCCAAGATCCAGTATCATGAGGAAGATTCTTGTTACAGACATAAACACTTCTGAGCCAAATAGTAAACAATCTTTTTGAAGCTTTGTTCTCAACAGCAGTGAGCGCTTCTCTTTCTCCAGGAGTCAGATTAGTATCAGCTGAGGTAACTTCTGCTTTAGGGGCAGCATAACTAGGAGGATTGCTTCCCACCAATTGATTAATTCCTTTTTCAATAAAAGTAGCATCGGTTAATTTCTTCCATTCACCAGCTGCTGATATTGGGCCTGGTGGAGCTTTTCTTTTAGCTAGCTTGTTGGTCAGAACTGAAACACATCCATCCCAATCTTTTCCTCTGTAAGCAGGAACCTTGCCCACATCTACTACACTTTTAGAAGTAATAGGAATTAATCCGATTTGAAACCAAACATTATCTCCAGGCTTTCCTTTGTTTAATCCTTCCATCAAGGAATGAATAGGATCAATCAAGCGCTCTTCAGTAATCATTCCCAATTGAGGTTCAAAGAATTGCTGATAAGTCTTGAGGGGATAAGCATCTTCTCTAAGAAGCATGTAATCTTCTCCCTTAACATCCCAATCTTTGTCAGGAATTTCTTGGGGAATCTTTTGGGTATAGTCCTCAACTTCAAAAATCTCAACATCAGGATATTGAGCATACAAAGTAGCTTCAAAATTATTACGCAAGCCCTTAGGCATTCTGGCATAGAAATGAATCTTGCCTCCAGTGGCTGCAATTTCAAAAGTCATCCATAAAGGACCGCCATAAAACTGGGGCTGGCCTTCCAGCCAAAGCTCTCTCCAGTTGGCAGGATAATACATTGGACCCCATAGGCCTCCAACAACATCCTCCATGGACTTGAAAGTTTTGGTTAAATCGCGGGGTGGAATGATTTCAACCACAATCCACTTCATACGAGCAAACCAAAAATCCCAATTAATCCAATAAAAGTAATATTTTTGAATTTTGTTGAAAAGAAAAAAGGGAGGGTATACCCACCAAAATGACTTAAAAGCAGCCCAGAGGATCAATAAAAATTGTTCTAGGACAAAACCTATCTCCGGCGGAAATGTCATTGTAAAAATTTAAAAAGCCGTTCCCTTTATTATCTCAATTATAAATAAAATTAGAGAAATAAGAAAGACCACGACAATTCCCCAGAGAAATGTCTTGAAAGTCCAAAACAAAGACACAAAAAAGGCAGGCTTAGGCTGCCTTTTTGTATCTCCTGGCATAATAGTCCACATGTAAAAAAGAACGTAGTAGATTGGCCAGGACAATAGTGTCAGGACAATCAAAATGTTTATCCCAATTGGGAAAAAATTTAGCATTTCAAAGTATAGTTGCCTTCTTTATCTTTAGCAAAAAACTTTTTATCGGATAAATTCAATAAGATAGTGCTTTTCTTAACCTGTCTCTGGTTCATAACCTGAGAAATGAGTTCGTCTTTGGGCATTGGCTTGCTTGATGTCTGCAAGGTCTGGACTAAAATATCTTTAACCCATCCTGGCTTGTATCCCCATTCCTTTAGGGCATAGATTCCTCTACCAATTAAAACGAATTCTGGATTGCGGATCAATTCATTATGGACGCTCTGGAGTAAAACCTTTTTGGCTTCTTCCTGTGATCCATTAGTAATTGAAGAATAGATATATGAGAAGTGTAAAGGCTTGCTTTCTTTCTTCAAGATTAAATAGGCCTTATCTTTAATATTCTTAGGATTGACCTCGGGCCAATCAATCAAACCATAAAGTCCGTCTGCATTCTTAGCAACACTTCTAGAAAGATTAATAGCTGACTTGAAAACATTGTTTTGCAAAGTCTTAGGCTTGTAATCAGTCAAAGTGACTAATTGTTTCTTGTCAGTTAAGTAATTAACGAAATTAGAGATTTCATTAGTAGTAGCAGTAACAGCATTGTCATCAATAGACCAGAAAGGATGTAAATCCTTTGTTTCAGAATGTCTGACAAATTCTGGTGAGAGATTCAAAAGAAAGAAAATCTGGTTTTGGTAATTAGAGCCGCCTAATTCTTCCAAAGCAACATCTTCTCTCTTGATTCCGCCACTCTTTTTGAATGCGGAAGCTAAAGCAGCGAAAGGCTTCTTAAGCAAATCTTTCTTTGTTTCTTTGATTTGCTGAATAGCTTTTTCCTGAATCTGCCTAACCCTTTCTCTGGTTATGCCAAATTCCTCTCCAATTTTTTCGAGAGTGTCTCTTTCTTTTTGATTTAAGCCAAAGCGCCTTTGCAATACATCTTTAGACCTTCCAGGAAGGTCTTTGAGCAATGATTGGCACAATTGTGCGTAATTAATTTGCGGCTCCATATATTTAAATTATTTTTTGTTGGTTTGTAGCTTATCCTTTGACCAAGCTAATAAAAGCGGACTGGCCAAAAAGATAGATGAATAAGTTCCAAATGTAATGCCCAGCAATAAAGCTAAGGCAAAATATTTTAAGCTTTCACCTCCCATAAAGTATATGGCTAATAGAGGCAAAAGTGTTGTAAACGCAGTGGCCAATGATCTTCCAGCCACTTCATTTAAGCTCTTATTAATCGCATCCTCGAAATTAGCTACTGAGCGCCTTAAAAGATTCTCCCTAATTCGGTCGAACACGACTATAGTATCCATAACAGAATATCCATAAACTGTCAATAGGGCAGTGACAATGGGCAAGGTAAACTGGATTCCATAGAAATGGCCCAAAATTGAGAAGATTCCAACAGGGATAATAACATCATGGAGCAAGGCCACTACGGCAGCCACACCATACATCCAGGAGCTGACTGGTCTAGACACCTTTTTAAAGGCTATCCAGACGAAAAAAATGATAAATAGGGTGGTATAGAGCAAGGCCTGCCAGGTCTTTTGCTGTACCCTGCTTCCCACAACAGAGCTAACTTCTTCGACATAGGTCTTATCTGGATTAATCTTAAATTCCTTATCTAATTCAGATTTAATGTTCTCAATCTTAGCTCTATCTTCTGCTGTAATAGATTTCTGATCTTTATTAACCAAGAAAGTAATTTCTACTGATCCATCTCCAATAGGTCTGATTGTTGCTTCTTGTTTAGTGTATTTAGCAACCACATCTTTAATCTGATTAACCTGAGGAGCATTTCCTGCAAAGGAAACATTTAAAACTGCTCCCTGAGAAAAGTCAATTCCGAAATTCAAACCATACATTATAAAGCTAATAATGCTTAAAATGATTAAAGTGGTAGAAATTGTGAAGTATACGTTTTTATATTTTAAGAAATTGAAATTCATATGTTTACCAAAGCCATGTTATTTTCTCTAATTTGCTTCCTGCAAATGCTAGCAATAAGAATCTGGAGACATAGACTGCGCAGAATAAACTCAAAATAATACCAATTCCTAAGGTAGTAGCAAATCCCTTAACAAATCCTGCTCCAAACATGAATAAAATGAATACTTCAAACAAAGTATTAAGGTTTCCATCTCTAATGGCTGGCCAAGCTCTATTACTTCCCTCTTCAACGGCCAAAGCAAATCCTTTTCCTAATTTCAGTTCTTCTCTCATTCTGGAGAAAATCAAAACATTAGCATCCACTGCCATACCTAAAGATAAAATCAAAGCTCCAATTCCTGGCAAAGTAAGAGTAAAGCCAAAAAGCTTAAATAATGCCAAGGTTAGAACTACATAAACAAATAATGAGATACTGGCTAAGAATCCGGCCAAGTGATAAACAACAATCATGAATATGGCCACTAAGATAAATCCAATTAACCCAGCTTTAAGGGTTTTTTGCAAAGATTCTTCTCCCAATGTTGGGCCAACTGTTTTTTGAGAAATCAATTGAACTGGCACTGGCAAAGCTCCTTCATTAAGATTATTAGCTAATTTAGTAGCCTGCTCAACAGTGAAGTTTCCGCTGATTTGAGCATTGCCTCCACTAATCTTGCTTTTAACTACTGGGGCAGAAATCATTTCCCCATCAATATATATGGCCAAGAGTTTATCAATATTTCTTCCTGTTATTTCTTCAAAAAGTTTAGCTCCTTCAGCATTGAATTTCAAAGCTACAACAGCATTAGCTCCTGTTTGTTCCATTTCAACAGTAGCTTTTTCAATATATCTTCCAGTAAGCTGACCGGGCAAGAATGGATCAGAGAATCCAAGATCCCATTGTTTTATGGCTTCAATATCAGCAGCCGGTCTTCCTTTAAGAGTTCCGGTTTCCTGATACTCAGTCATATCTTTCATCAATTGAGCTTGTTGCTCTCCAGTTAGATTATTAAATTCTTCTCTTTTCTTAACAGCAATTTCAAAATTAGGTCCTTGTTCTCTGAATTCCAAATTAGGCATTGTTCCAATTTCATTAATAGCCTGTTTAGGATCTCCAATACCAGGGATCTTAACGCTTAAAAGATATTTATCCTGGTCTTTTTGAATCTGAATTTCAGCTTCAGAAACAACTTGTTTTTCAACAAGTCTTCTTTCTACTGACTCTTTAAGAACCTCGGTAGCTGTCTTAAAATCTCCGTCTTTTATTTGAGACAAGTCGATTTCATACAAAAGTTCAACTCCTCCTCTCAAATCAAGGCCGAGCCTATAGTTCTTTTCTGGGAACTTAGGAATTTTAATATGGGCGGTTTTTTCCACCTGATCTGCAAATTGGTTAAATGGAGCCGGATAAGCGTAAAATCCAGCAAAAAAAGTTACTAGGATAGTGCAGACTATCGCTACATATATTGTGGTTTTGCTTGTCATAAGTCTTTTTTATAATACATTCTTTTGGCCAAAATGTCAATTATTTTAATCATACTTGGGCCAGCAGCATGACTTGTATTTTTTACCTGATCCGCAAGGGCATTTATCATTACGTCCGGGCTTGTTTTCCCCTGTTTCTTTGACCATTCTGGTCTTTTCTTCCTTAACAACATCAGCCTTGGTCTGCATATTAAAGAAAGCTTCTATTGCCATTTGGTCAATGGCTGCCAAAAGCCTCTGGAACATCTTGTATCCCTCATTTTTGTACTCTACCAAAGGATCTAAGTGGCCATAGGCTCTAATCCCCACTGATTCTTTAAGATAGCCCATGCTTTCCAAATGCTCTATCCAAAGAGTATCTAAAATCTTTAAATAGGCAAACCTCATTAATAATTCGAATCTCTCTGGCCCTATTTCCTCTTTTTTCTTGGCAAAATCCTGATCAGAATAACCATACTGTCCAATCAGATCATGATATTTCTTTTCTAATTCATCTTTGGGCATTTCTAGCAACTCTCTTCTTTTCTTGTAAAATACCTCTCTATGCTTGTTCATTACGTCATCATATTCCAAAAGGTATTTTCTAGTATCAAAATAACTGCCCTCAACTCTTTTCTGGGCTGATTCAATAGCAGAATTGATTAATCTGTGTTCAATAGGTTCATCTTCTGGGAAGTTCATGCCCTCCATCATGGCTTTGATTTGTTGGCCTCCAAAAATACGCATCAAATCATCTTCCAAGGAAACAAAGAATTGAGAAAATCCAGGATCTCCCTGTCTTCCTGCTCTTCCTCTGAGCTGATCATCAATTCTTCTGGCTTCATGGCGTTCTGTTCCTATTACACATAATCCACCTGCATTTCTAACTTGTTCTGATTCTCCAATTGATGGAGGATTGCCTCCTAAAATAATATCGACTCCTCTTCCAGCCATATTAGTAGCAATAGTAACTGCTCCTGTCTTTCCAGCTTGAGCAATAATCTGAGCTTCTTGCTCATGCTTTTTAGCATTCAAAACCTGATGAGGCACTCCCTCTATTTGTAATAACTTAGACAAATATTCATTCTTTTCAATTGACCTAGTACCAACCAAAACTGGCTGACCAGCTTTATGCTTAGCTGCAATATCTTGAACAATAGCTCTGTATTTAGCTTTCTCGTTTTTGTAAACTTTATCTGCCCCATCTTTTCTAATCATGGGCTTGTTAGTAGGAACAACAACCACATCTAGATTGTAAACTTTGGAGAATTCTTCAGCTGAGCTAGAAGCTGTTCCTGTCATTCCTGCAAGCTTTTTGTATTTTCTGAATAAATTCTGAAATGTAACCGTGGCCAAGGTTATTGATTCTGGTTTAACTTCTACTCCTGGATTACCATGAGTATGTTCTTTGGCTTCAACTGCTTGGTGTAAGCCATCAGACCATCTGCGCCCTGGCATTAATCTTCCAGTAAATTCGTCTACTATTATTATCTCATTACCCTTAACAACATATTCTCTGTCTAAAAGATAAAACTCTTTGGCTTTAAGAGCATTCTCTAATCTATGAACAGTTTTCAAATCAACTTCAGCCCAAGGATCTTTTCCTAAGATGTTTACCACTTTCTGCTCTCCTCCTTGAATGAACTTTATTGATCTAGTCTTTTCATCTAGTTCATAATCAATGTCTTTTTTAAGCTGATCAACAATCAAAGAGAAACTATGGTAATTCTCTACTGCTTCATCCATTACTCCAGAGATTATTAATGGAGTTCTTGGCGATCTGAAGGCCTTCATGGCCCAGCAGCCGAAAAATGATGATATAACAGCCGTCGCTTTGAAGGTCGTATCATGAATGCTCACATCGCGGTCTACACTAAGGAAGCTAAAATCTTTGAG
>JAKLGF010000069.1 GCA_022710815.1 Patescibacteria group bacterium | reverse complement strand
TAAGAAAACACTACAAACACCACAAGGGAAAAAAGGATGGGATTGGTTTGTTTTAAGGCTTCCCATATTTGGAGATTTGGTCAAAAAAACCAATGTAGCCAATATTGTTGGATCATTAAGCACTTTGCTTAATAGTGGATTAGCTATTGTTAAATCATTGGAGATCATTGAAAGAACAACAGGTAATTACTATTTCAAAGAATCATTAAAAACAGCAGCTCAGGCAGTGCAAAAAGGAAGGAAGCTTTCTGAATCTTTAGAGCCTTACAAATATCTTTATTCCAATCAGGTTGTGCAAATGATTAGTGTGGGAGAAGAAACTGGGGAAACATCAGCAATTTTAGGAAAGCTTTCCCAGTTTTACGAAGAAGAAGTAATGCGCACAGCTGATAATCTTTCTTCCATAATTGAGCCGATTTTGATGATTGTTATTGGAGGAGCTGTTGCTTTCTTTGCTGTTTCCATGCTGTCTCCAATGTATTCAATAATGGATGCTTTTTAATAATGAAGATTAATTTCAAAAAAGGAATAACTCTGACAGAGGTAATAATAGCGGTAGCTTTTGTTGTTTTAGGCTTGATTGCTATTTTAGACTTGTATCAATTTTCAATGAAGATAAGTTCGCAATCTAGGGCTCGAGCTACAGCCATAGCACTGGCTAACAAACACTTAGAATCAATCAGAAATCTTCCATATTATTCTGTTGGAACAGATAGTGGTTATCCTTTAGGAGATATTGCTAGTATTCAAACTACTACTATAGAAGGGACATTCTTTACTATTGAAACTGAAATTATTTATTCTATTAACTGTGTTGATGGAGTAGGAGCTGTTAGCGGCATGACTTGCCCAGCTAATGGAGAAGGGCAGTGCCCGTCTAGTAGTTGTCCAGTTGATGAATGTCCTAATGATTACAAAAAAGTATATATTGATGTTTCTTGGCAGGGACAATTCTCTGGAAATATTGCTTTGCAAACAATTGTTGGTCCTAAAATCAAAGAACAAGAATGTCAGGAAAAGGGAGGATTCTTAGCTGTTAGAGTTTTTGATTCGTCTAACAACGAATTAGCTAGTCCTAACATCGAAGTTCAATCTTTAATTACTAGTACTTTGCAGTGGGACGCTGTGCCCGAGAATGGAAGCTATACTTTTGTTTTGCCTCCTGCTGCTGATGCTTACAAGATTTCTGTCAGCAAAGCTGGCTATACTACTGAGAGAACATATGGGGTAGGAGAGGAGTATAACGGACAGGTTATTGCTACTCCTAATAATCCCCACAGAACTATTTTAGAGGGGCAAATTCAAGAAGCTACATTCTATATTGACCAGGCAGCCAAGCTAGCAATTTATACCAAAGAAGCTAAAGCTAACCATATTTATTATGTCAGAACAGTGGGGAATGATGAGAATACTGGATTATCTTCTAATTCAGCATTTCTGACAATTAGTAAAGCTTTAGATGTAGCTAGGCAAGGAGACTTTGTTTTTGTGGGAAGCGGGACCTATTATGAATCATTGGATTTAGGTTATTCTGGCACAGCTGATGAACCCATTGCTTTAGTAGCTGATTCTTCAGGAATATATACTGGAGATGGAGGGGATGTAATAATTTCAACAACTAGTACTAATGCTATTAATATTGCCAACAAGGATTACATTAAAATTAATGGATTTAAGATAAAGCAAGCTCAAGTAGGAATTAATTTAGATCAAGCAAATCACATAGATATTACTAATAATAATATCTACTCTAATGGCCAAGGAATAGTTACTAATGATTCTTCATATATCCTAATCCAAGACAATAGTATTTATTCTAATACTAGCCACGGGCTTAACTTGATTGGAGGGAGTAATGTCTCTGTTACTAATAACAGTCTTTCTCAAAATTCTGGGAATGGATTGCAATTCAATGGAATCACCACCTTGGTCATTCAATTTAATTCCATTACCAATAATCAGAATGGTATCTATGGGCAAGGAGGATCTTCTGTTTCTTTGAAGAATAATACTATTTCTAATAACTCTGGCAATGGTATTGAAATAGCTACAGCCATTTCAGGATTAGAAATATTATTCAACAAAATATTTTCTAATCAATCAGGGATTGTCCTTAGTTCTGGAAATTCGGGGACAATAAAATCAAATCTTGTTTATTCTAATAGTCAGGATGGGATCAGAGTAGGGGACAATTGCCAAGAGAATACTTTTTACAACAATACTGTTTATGATAATTCCAGAGATGGGATAGCTTTTGGCCAGGAAGCTAACAATAATATTGTTAAAAATAATATTGTTGTTAACAATGATGGATCTGGGATAAAAGTAGCCAGCTCTACAATTAGTGATGGCTACAATGATGTTTATGGCAATGGCGCAAATTACAGCGGAATTTCTGGAAGTACTAGTAGTTATTCAGTAGCTCCTGTTTTTGTTGATGCTGCTAATTATGATTTTCATTTAGCCACAGTTGAGGCTGGCCAAACTAGTACTAGCCCATTAATTAATAGTGGAAGTAGTCAGGCTTCAACCCTGGGGCTTAACACTGCTACTACTAGGCAAGACTTAGTTATTGATGATGAAACAGTTGATCTAGGGTTTCATTATTCTTTGACCTCAGCTCCAGCTCAAGCTAGCGCTCCCGAACCTTTTGGCAATGCTATTCCCAATCTTTCTTTTAATATTCAAGGCCAAAAAACAGTAGGAAGAACAATAGATAATGATTCTGTTTACAGGAATTCATTTAATTTGCAAACCAATGGATCTGGAATTTATTCAAGCTCTTCAATTGATTGGGATAATTACAGCTTTTCAACTTTCCGCCACTTAGGCCAAGTAGCAGACTTGTTAATTGCATTTCCCAATATTTATCCAGCTAGTATTAGTTCTGGAGCAACAACAACGATTAAATTGGGCTTTAAGAGCCAGAACACTCTTTTAGTTAATGTTATTGATAGTTCTAATAGCCAACCAATGTTTGGCTGTAACATTGAGCTGACAGGAACATCTTACAGCGAATCAAGAACATCAGATAATGGAGGGCAGGCCTATTTCCCAATATTGCCAGAAGGAAGCTATACTCTACAAGTTAGTGCTCAGGGGTATAATACATCTACAAGCAATTTTTCAATAAGTGGTCATATTATTAAGAATATTTCTTTAACCAAATGAAATCATTGAAATCTAAAGGATTTACATTAGTAGAAGCATTGATAACCACCTTTATTTTCGGGCTGGGTGCTATTATGGTTTCCTTGATAATCATGAATTATTACAGGATTTATAACCATACTTTTCGCCAAACTACAGCTACCATAGAAGCCAGTAAAGCTATTAAAACAATGCTTAGAGAAATTAGAGAAGCTACTACTGCCCAGAATGGAGCTTATGTCATAGCCACCACAACTGATTATGAATTTTCTTTTTATTCTGATGTTGATAAAGACACGGACGTGGAATTAGTCAGATATTATATCAGCGGAACTAATTTTATAAGATCAACGATTGAGCCAACCAGCAGTCCTCCTGTTTATTTGGCTAGTAATGCCAAGACTTCCGTTGTTTCAATATATGTTCGCAATGGTCCATCAATATTCAAATATTTTGACAAAGAGGGAAACGAACTCTTAACCAATCCGATTAGAAGAAAAGATACAGAAATGATGCAATTAACCATTGTTATTAATGTTAATCCTTCGGATATAACATTAGATTATGAATTGATTTCTAATGTTCAATTAAGAAATTTAAAGAGTAATTTATGACAGAACCGAGATTACAAAAGGGAATAGTGCTGACTTGGGCAATTGTTTCTGCTGTTATTTTTTTAATCTTAATCGGAGGACTTTTGAGTTTTGTT
>JAKLGF010000068.1:1886-3892 GCA_022710815.1 Patescibacteria group bacterium | reverse complement strand
ATCACAATCAATCCAAAAGATTAAGGTAGTAACCCACCAGAAAAAAATCCTATTGGTCTTTTGTTCCTGGTTGAAGAGATAAACAGTAATAGCCAGAACAAAGCCAATAAAATTTAAAAAACTAATTATTATCCCGTTGAGAAGAGCAACATCAATCATTGCGAAAATGCAAAAATAAAATTACTTTATTTGCATTAATTTTAGCACAGTTTTTAATTAAAAAGAATTCACACCCTGTCTAATAAACTCTTGAAACCGTATTCATTAAAAATCTGAAGTGTTTTTTGCTTGTCGAATCCAGAAAATTTGCAAGATTCTAAATCAAAATCATCTAAAGCTGTAAAGCAGGCAGTGGCTAAATCATAGGACAAAACAATATTCTCTTTGTTTTCTAGAATCTTAGCTTTAACTTTTTCATTAAGATCCCAGGCTTGGTCAGTTTCCAAAGCATTAAGTAATTCTTTAACTGTTTTGTAGTTCTGCAATAGTTCAACAGCAGTTTTAGGACCGATACCTTTGGCCCCAGGAATATTGTCTGAGCTATCCCCTACCAGAGCTTTGTAGTCTACTACTTGTTCTGGCAAAACCCCAAAGTGTTCTACAATTTTCTGACTATCATAAAGAACAGTATCTTTAATTTTTTTAGCCCAGCCAAAAAGCTTAGTCTTGTCATCTATTAATTGGGAATTATCCATATCCCCACTAACAATGATTTTGTTTGGCTCTGGGGATTTTCTAACAATAGTGGCGATTATATCATCAGCCTCATAGCCCTGCCTTTCAAAAACAGCCACCCCCATTTCTTTGAGAATTCTTTTGGTCTGAGGAATTTGATCATACAAATCCTGAGGAGCCTTAATCCTGGTTGCCTTATATTCTGTATATTTCTCATGGCGAAAAGTCTTGGCTGGAAAATCAAAACAGGCTGCTATATACCCTGGACTAAAATCTTTAACAGCTTTCAGAAAGATCATGAAAAAGCCGTAAATAGCATTAACTGTCTGGCCATCAGGAGAAGTCAGAGGTGGCAAGGCATGATAAGCTCTGTGGACTATTGAGTTCCCGTCAATTATTAGAAAGTTCTTGGGGTCCATTTTTTATTTTTATTTCCCTCTTATTTTCCTCGACAAAAACAAATTGTAAATAAATGGTGTTTTCTGGCAAAAGATCTTTTATTCTCTCAGCCCATTCAATAGCCACAATATTCTGGGGATTCTTTAAAATTTGTTCTGCGTCTAAGTCCAAGAGATCCTGGGGTCCTTGCAAGCGATAACAATCAAAATGATAAAATCCCATAAAATTGGGATTGTTAATCTGATAATGGTTGAAAATAACAAAAGTGGGGCTGGTAATATTTTCGGCTACTCCCAATTCTTGGGCAAAGCCTTGCAAAAAAGTAGTCTTGCCTCCCCCTAATTCCCCATCCAAAGAAAGCACGACTGGGCCGGGCATTTTTAAGACAATATTAGCCAATTTTCTAGCTAATTCCTGGGTTTCTTGGGCATTATTAGTTACAAAATCCATGTTTGACTTTTGGCTTGAAATAATATACTTTTAGTTAATGTCTGACTTGATAAACAGAGTAAAAAATGTTCTGGATAAGTCCAGCAATATCTGGATTTTCCCATCTCCGGATATTAACAAAGAAAGCCTGCAGGCCAGCCTGGCTCTATATTATAGTCTAAATAAAATGGGCAAGAATGCAAACCTCATTGCCCAGCAAGATGTTTCCCAAGATTTAGAAGGTTTGGTCAATAATGCTAAAACAGCCTCAATTATGATCAATGTGGCTGATAAGGAAGTCAAAGAGCTTTCTTTTGAAAAGAATGGCAATTTCGTCAAAATAGACTTGGATTTAAAAGGCAGCCAAATCTCTCTTGATGACATTACCATTACCTCCCCTCCCCAGTCTAAAAATCCAGACTTAGTTTTTACCATTGGAGTCCAAAGGCTTTCTGATTTAGAAGATCTCTTAGAAGAAAACTTCAAAATCTTTTACGAAAAGC
>JAKLGF010000068.1:0-1876 GCA_022710815.1 Patescibacteria group bacterium | reverse complement strand
AATAGACCAAAACTTAATTGATTCTAAAGTAGGAAAATATTTGAATTTAGAAGCTGCCAAACCTGAAAGAATAGAAAGGCCCCAAGAGCCTTGGAAAAGCACAGCCCCAGTTATTGAAGAAAAAATCCAAACAATGCTGGCTAGCAACCATCCAGCTCATGACTTGGTTGACCCATCAGCAGCCAGACTCAAGCTTTTTGCTAAAGCTGTAGCCAATCTCCAAATCCAACAACAAACCCATTTGCCGACAATAACCTTAACTAGCCAAGATTTAACTGAACTAGGATTAACCAGTAAGGATTTGATCCCAGTGATTAAGCAATTCAAGGATAATAATTTCTATAACTTCCCTTCTCTACTTTTGATTTGGGAAGAAAAAGATTCCTCAGATCCTATAGGGGCTTTTCTCTATTCAACAGATAATCTCTTTTTGACCAAAGCTAGCCAAGCTTTTTCTGCTCCTATTAAAGGAAACTCAATTTTGTTTTATACTAATCACAGGGACGCTAATTTAGTAAAACAAAAAATTGTAAGCTTAATATGATCACAAACCTCAAAGAAGTAAATTTAAATCCTGATGTTCTAGAAACAATTAAAAAAGAAATTTCTGATGTCTCAGCTTTTCAAGAAAAATTGCAAAGCCTCCTGGGACAAGATATTACCAATATTGTAGATTTCATTATTGGTTCAGCCATTGCCTTGGATGTTTCAGACATCCACCTAGAACCTCAAGAAAAAGAAATCATTCTCAGATTCAGATTAGATGGAGTCTTGCAAGATGCTTCGGTTATTCCAGCCAATATCTACAGCCAATTAATTTCCAGAATCAAAATTCTCTCTGGAACTAAATTGAATATTACTGACAAGCCCCAAGATGGGCGCTTTTCTGTTAAAATCCAAGATCAAGAACCAATTGAAATCAGAGTCTCTATCATCCCCACTAATCATGGCGAATCCCCAGTATTAAGAATATTGAATCCTAAGAACTTGATTGAAATAAAGGCCTTGGGATTAAGAAAAGATTTGGGAGAACTTTTAGAAAAAGAAATTCAAAAGCCCCATGGCATGATCTTGGTTACTGGTCCTACTGGTTCAGGTAAAACCACTACTCTTTACGCCATATTAAAGAAACTCCAAAGCTCAGAGATTAAGATAATAACCATTGAAGATCCAATTGAATACAAATTGGATAATATTACTCAAACCCAAGTTGATGCTGCCAAAGGCTATGACTTTGACAATGGACTTAAAAGCATTGTCCGCCAAGATCCAGATGTAATTCTAGTGGGAGAAATCAGAGATAATAATACTTGCCAAACAGCTATTCAAGCTGCTTTAACTGGGCACTTAGTTTTAAGCACACTGCACACCAATGATGCTGTGGGAACAATTGCCCGTTTAATGGTCTTAGGTCAAAAGCCAAGTGATATGGGCCCAGCTATTAATATCATCATTGCTCAAAGATTAGTCAGAAAAGTCTGTACCAAATGCGCTCAAGAGAAAAAGCTAACTAAAGAAGAATTTGAAATGATTCATGAGGCTCTCTCCCCTGTTGCTAAAGAATTAGAATTAAAGTTTTCTGAGAACACAAAAATCTTGCATGCCAAAGGCTGCAAGGCTTGTAACAAAACGGGTTATACTGGAAGAACAGGAGTTTATGAAATATTTGTCATGGATGACAAAGCTCAGAACTTCATTTTGGAAAATAATTCAGCTGCTAACTTAAAAGAGTTTGCTCAAAAGCAAGGAATGATTACAATGCTTCAAGATGGATTAACCAAAGTTTTAGAAAAGGAAACTACCTTAGACGAAATTGGAAGAATTTTGCAATAAAAAAATAGCCCTTGATCTGGGGGGAATACCTTGGCACTAGCCG
>JAKLGF010000067.1 GCA_022710815.1 Patescibacteria group bacterium | reverse complement strand
AGCTGCTGCAACACTAGCAGCCTGTCAGAAAGATCCAGAAATTGCTCCTGAGATTTCCATCAAAGAAATCAAAACCTTGTCAGACCAAGCTGAAGTTACAGTTCTATTCCCAGAACTTCAACCAGGCACCCAGGTCTTTCTGGATTTTTTCATTGATGATCAATCAGTTGACCCCAATGTTATGGATTCCCCGGATTTGAATTATGAATATCCAGAGATTGGTGGAAAAGATTGTATTGTTGGAAATGATCATACTTGCCAGCAGACGATATTCTATCTCAAGGGCAATAATCCGTATTATCTCCGCCCCAAGGCAAGACTTGCCAATGGCCAAGAGATTACTACTGATATCTGGCACTATTTCAAAACCAAGTAAAACCCTTGAAACAAAAAAAGGCTTCTGCAAAAAACGCAGAGCCTTTTTTGATTTCAGTTAATAGTTTATAATCTAAATATGCAAAAGAAAGTTGCCATTTTTGATATTGACGGAACAATTTTTCGATCTAGTTTATTCATCAAACTAATTGAGGATTTTATTGATTTAAAAATCTTTCCTGAAAAAGCCCGCAAAGATTATTTATCTTCCTATTGTGCTTGGCTGGATCGCCAAGGCCCTTATGAAGACTATTTAGATAAAATGATAGAGATATTTAATAAATATCTTAAAGGAGTTAAAAGAAAAGATTTCCAGAAAGTTTCTCAAAAGATTGCCTCAACTCATAAAAATAGAGTTTATCGTTTTACTCGAGATTTAATTAAGGAATTCAAGAAAAAAGGATATTATCTTTTAGCAATTTCGCGATCTCCTAAAATAATCCTAGACTATTTTTGCCAGGAATGGGAATTTGATAAAGTCTATGGATTCATTTATGAATTCGACAAAAATGACAAAGCCACTGGTAAAGCCTTGTATCAGGATTTAATAATGGACAAAGACAAAATTGTTAAAAGAGCTGTCCAGAAAGAAAACTTAACTTTAGCAGACTCGGTGGGTGTGGGAGACAGCGCTTCAGATATTTCATTTCTCAAAATAGTTGATTACCCTATTTGTTTTAATCCTAACAAAGAGCTCTACAAACAAGCCAAGAAAAATGGTTGGAAAATTGTAGTAGAGAGAAAGGATGTAATTTATGAAATTTAAACTATTATTCTTATTAATCTCTTTCTTGTTTTTCTCTTCTGTTTGTTATGGAAAAGACATTTCTGTTTTTGTGGGCCGAGTTGCTAGTGATGGCTCGGGAACTAATTTACTAATTAGGCTTCCTGATTTAAAAAATCAGGAAATTGCTGTTGTTACAATTTCAGCCCAATTAATTGGTAGACCTGAAACTAATTTCCAAGTAACTGAATTGCAAATAGAGTACAAAGACTTAGATTCTAGTAAAGCTGATGTTAAAAACATTCCAACATATTTTTCTAGAGATTATGAGTTTTTGGCAAAGGCTCAAGTCAATTCTTCCTATGTTGTTGATCTTAAAACTCATCCTGTTGTATATTATCCCAATTATGGGATTAGGGGAACTCAGAATATGCACCTTGTAGCTGGAGTCCAATCTCCAGAGCCTTTTTGGGGCTGGTTCTATGTTCAAGATGAAACTAGTGGAGAGAACTTTTGGACCAAGCCTACAAAATATCCTGCCACTACTACTAGTTTTGGCTTTGATTTGCTTAAAGATTATTGCGCTGATGTTTACAATGTTGCGCCATTTCCTGTTTCTGAATATGCCAAAACCAAGGTTTGTTTGAGGCCAAATACTAATTACAGAATAATGGCGATTATGAAAATTGAAGGAGTCTTAGAAACTACCGGAGGATTTGTTGGATACAGAACTCCCAGCTTTGTTGCTCCTAGAATCCAGAATTTGACTCCAGTTTCAATTTCTAATAAAAGCGCGGTGCTAAAAGCCAAGCTCATAGATACTGGAGATGTCTATGTTTTTTTTAAAGTCTGGCCCATGAGAGACAATGAAGCTAGTTTAGCTTCCCCCAAAATTGATTTGGATAATGAAAAGATTTACAAAACAATGGGGCAGAATAGTATTTCTTTTGTAGCTCAAAAAACAGTTGATGGAAAAGAATTAGAACCAGGGAAAAGATATTGCTATAACTCCTATGCTTTCTGGCCTAGAACCAAATCTGTTTCTATTGGAGAAAGGCTTTGTTTTACAACCAAGAGTTCTTTTGATCTAGCAGTGCCCCATTATTTACAATGCGTTGGACCTTGGTCAGAATTTCTGTTCACTACTGGAGAACGCTTTTGCAAAGATGGATGTTTAGATACCTCTTTATCAATGCTTTTAGCTTATTGGTACAACCGTGATAAGGACTTTAAAGCCAATTGGGATAAATTGCTTCCTCAAATTGCTAGCCAATTATCAGGAGATAACTTAGTCAGATTTAATCAATCCAAACAAGCAACAGGAAATGTCCCTAATCCCTATACTGCTTACTGGTTTGCCAGGCTTAATGGCTATTGGTGGAATGAAGGCATTTGGCCTAAATTGAAATTAAAAGCAATCCCAGTTCAAACCAATTCTAAACAGGAAATCCAAGATCGCTATCTTGCTAAAGGCATACCTCTTTTGGCTTATTGCACCCCATCTCATGCTTCGGGTCGATCTAATCATTTTGCTGTTTTGATGGACTTTGCTAATAGTAATACTAATAATATTTATGTCAGTTCGAATGGCAAAGACTATTTGACAGATATTTTAACTAATGATTCCTATTATGGAGCCAAAAGGGTGCTTAATGCTATTAATGATTACAATTATGTTAGAACTCACAAAAATGCTGGAATTCCTGATGTTCCCAAGTGCGGGTATCAATATGGCTTGTATACAGAAAATCAATATTATGGGGGATTAGTAGCTATTGTGCCTATTGATTTGGAACTGGACAACGAACAAAGTTTTTAACTTTTACAAGTTCAAGAAAAGGCTTATAATTATATATTAAATATTTTTCAAATATTTTTCTTTTTATATGAAAAAAATATCTGGGATTCTAATATCTCTCCTAACAATGTTCCTTATTGCTGGCAGTGCTTTGGCTTTGACTGCTAGTAACAAATGCCCTTGGTTTAATACTGTTAATGGCATTTGTAAATACAAGATAGAAAGCATTAATGTTGGAATTCTAGAAACAGATACTGACACAGCTTCTTCTTTGATTAATGTTCCTTTAACTCAGCCTGATATATCTGGGGCTACCATGGAACCAGGTAATGCTATTACTGTTTCCTGGACTCCAGAATTAAAGGCTACAGACTTTGATCACTATTTTGTCCGTTATGGTTGCGCTGCTACTCCTGATGTCCAAATGGAAACTGGGACAATATCAGAAAGAACCAAAGATAATTATGTTTGGTGGACTATTCCTAATAATCTAGGAAATAACTGCTATTGTAAGGTTTGGGTGACAATAAAGCAGGGAAATGATAATTTCAGCACACCTAATTTAGGAGGGGCCAATTCGCGCCCTTTTTATGTCTGCAAAGATCAGCCTACTCAATCAGATCCAGATGAAGGAAAGACTTATATCAAAGGACAAATTTTGGCTGAATTTAAATCCAATATTTCTGTTGCTACAACAGCTGGAAAAAATCAAATAGCAACTTTTGCCAAAGCTAATAATTTATCTGTTGCTGATTATTTGCCAGACTACAACACTGTTTTATTGCAAACAACAGCTAATGAAACAGTTAAGTCTCTTTTGGCTAAATTAAAGACTAAGACAGAAATAGCCAATATTCAGCCTAACTATATCTATTACCCAACAGCTATTCCTAATGATCCAAGATACTCAGAACAATGGGCCTTGCCTAAAATGAAAGCTCCAGAAGCTTGGGATAAGTTTACTGGATCCAAGGATATTATTGTTTCCATTGTTGATACCGGAGTTTACTTTGACCACGCTGACCTTAAAGATAATATGTGGAATGGAGCTAG
>JAKLGF010000066.1 GCA_022710815.1 Patescibacteria group bacterium | reverse complement strand
TTCCAAATTCAGAATGCCAAACCATTTTATTCAAAACCCCATCTCTATCTAAGAAAACAGCCTTTTGCATATTAAGAACAAAGTAAATTAACTATCAAATGATCGACTATCATTTGCCAATCTTCTGTATGGGCAGTAATTCTTGATTGGTCCACATTGGGAACAATAATGCAAGCATCTGCCATTTGGGCTGTGTAGCCAGTATCTTTTCCCACAACTCCTACAATCTTTCCTTTTTGCTGTTTAGCATAATCAATAGCCAAAACTAAATTCTTAGAAGTAGTTTCTGACCCTCCGCCAACAGAATAGATAAAAAGACAATCATTGCTATTAAAATTATGCATCTGCATTTGGCTAGAAAATACACTTTCCCAACCTTGATCATTTGTCAAAGCAGTCAGCAAAGAAACATTATCAGTTAAACAAAGAGTCTGAATCTTAGCCATTTTGTTGAAATCATTGGCTGAATGAGATCCTGTTCCAGCTCCTCCTCCAACTCCGACAAAAAATACTCTACCATTTTGGGCTTTGATTTGGGAAAGAATATCTATTACAGCCAAAATCTTAGCC
Organism: Patescibacteria group bacterium; assembly: GCA_022710815.1. GTDB lineage: Bacteria > Patescibacteriota > Minisyncoccia > Minisyncoccales > JAGOPM01 > JAKLGF01. The sequence continues at coordinate 3,413 of JAKLGF010000066.1, read as the reverse complement.
TGGTCTATAGTTTGGGCTATTTGATTTGTTTCTTGCAAATATTGCTTAATGTATTCTTGTTTGTCCATATATTAAACATCGGATATTACTTTGACTCCATCTAAATCAATATTAAAGAATATTTCCTGCAATCCGGCCTGGCTCATAGCTTTTCTGAAATTGTCTTTGTTTTCTGGAACATAGAAAAGAAAGAATCCTCCACCGCCTGCTCCCATTAACTTTCCTCCTAGAGCGCCATTTTGTTTAGCCAATTCATACCATTGGTTTATCTGAGGATCAGATGTTCCTTTTCTTTTGATTTTCTCTTGCCAATGCAAATCCATTAATTGTCCGAATTTATTAAAATCATTATTCTCTAATGCCAATCTTATCTCTTTTCCAATCTCTTTAACTCTGTGCAAATTATTAATCATATCTTGATCTCCTGATTGAGTAGCATTTTGCTGGATTGAAAGAGCATCTCTGGATTCTCTGCGGATTCCGGTATAGAACATTAAAAGATTATGATTAAGTTCTTCCAAAGATCCGAAATTAATATGTATTGGGAAGAACGGAGATACTTTCACATTCCCCTCTTTGTCAGCATGAAAAACATTAAGCCCTCCAAAAGCTGCAGCATACTCATCTTGTTTCCCTGATGGTTCTTTTAAAATATCCATAGCCACATGACAGGCTTGTTCAGCTATTTCTTGGCGAGTTGGTATATCTTTTTTCTTTTCATTGCGCAGAAAAGTATGCAAGGCTGTTAGCAGAGCTACAGTAAAGCTAGAAGATGTGCCCAGTCCAGTATTGGAAGGCATATCAGCAATAGAAACTATTTCTACTCCTCCATTAATTCCTAAGAGTTTAAGACATTCCCTAAAAATGGGATGTTCAATCTGAGAAACATCATCAACTTCTTCTGACTTAGAATATTTGAGTTTTATCTTCTGATCAAAAGTCTTATTAACAACAACGTAAGTATATTTATTAAGCGCTGCTGATATCCACTCCCCTTCAAATTGGGAGTAATAAGATGGGAGGTCTGTTCCCCCTCCACCTATGGGTATTCTCATTGGAGCTCTTACTATAATCATAATCTTAAAATTTAATCTTTTTCTTATTTACTAAATCTTTTAACTCTTCCAGTCCCTGGAAGTTGCCTATTTGATAATATCTCTTACCAGTATCATAGGCTAATAATTGTTTTCTTTTAATCAAAGCTTGATTTAATATTGAAAAATCACTTTTCTTGTTTTTAGGAAGATATTTCAAGGCTTCTTTCTTAAAAATCATCAAACCATAATCAATATATTCCATCTTCTTGGTTTTGCGCTTCTTACTGTATGATTTGACCAAGTCTTTTTGAATCTCTACATTGCTTGGCTCAATTTCATTTCTGTTGTGCCAAACAGACATCATTCCTAATTTGTTTTTCTTTAAAAAGAATTCTTGGGCTTTCTGGTAGTCTAGGTCTAGATATGAATCTCCCCAAGTAACCATAAATACTTCTTGAAGCAATTCCTCTGCATTTTTAAGGGCTCCTCCTGTTCCCAATAACTGATCAGGCTTTTCTTGGCTATACTGCAAATTCACTCCGAATTCTTTTCCATCTTTGAAATATTCTTTTATCTGATCGCTCATATTCCCCACACACAAGACAATATCCTTAATCTTGTTTTTCTTTAATAACTTTATCTGCCACTCCAAAAAAGGTCTTCCCCCTATTTCTATCATTGATTTGGGGATTTTTTGGGTTATGGGATAAAGCCGAGTGGCTAATCCTCCTGCTATAATCACTATCTGCATTTTCTTTAATATATAATATTTTGGCCTTTTTGTAAAGCCGATTATTTTGCTACAATTTCAAAAGTTTGCAGGCTGGTATACTTGTATTTAAAGCCTTTTTGAGCAATTTTTGATCCATCAAGATTGCTGGGATAAATAAAAGAATTATCGCTTCCTGGAGCAGTGGCAAAAATCTTTCCGTGCAATAAATGCCAATTAATAGAAAAAGCTGCTTTAATAAGCCAAGTAGGAATCTTAATGGCCGTCTTTTTCTGCAATTGAGCCATTTCCTTAAAGGTTAATATATCTTTAGGAGCTAAATTGAATACTTCAAAATTAGATTCCCCTTGATAATTAATCAAAAACTCAATGGCAGAAACAACGTCTTCTTCATTAATATATTGTCTAGCTGAATCATTGCTAGCATAAGGAAGCAAGGGAGTACTTTTAAGAAAACTGAATAGATTTCTTTTTCTTTTCTTCCCTACTTCTCCATTAACAGTAGCCAGTCTCAAGAAATATGTTTTCAAATTATTGTTCTTGTTTTGATCAAATATTTGAGCAAATATTTCTTCTACTTCCCTCTTTTGTGATCCATAGGGATATTCTTTTTCTTGCAAAAGATCGGTTTCTTTAAGAAGTTTGCCAATATTCTCTGGCTTGGCTCCATAAGCTGCTGCGCTGCTTAAATAGATTAATCTGGAAATATTATTCTTAAAGCAATAATCAAAGACTCTTTTCGATCCCTGGATATTATTAAAATGCTGTTCTGGTATTTTTCCATAAACACTTTTAATATCAAAAGCGCAATGGATAACAATATCTACATTTCCGACAACTTCTTCCCAATTGTCTTTTGCTAAATCTAATTTCAAATTCTTAACATTGTTTGATACTTGATTAGGATTGTCTTTTTTGTCCAAAGCTAAAATCAAGGCCTGTGGCAAGGACTTGAATTTATCTACTACCATACCCCCGATATATCCAGCTGCTCCAGTAACCAATATTTTCATACTATTTGGGGTTAACAAAAATTAGTTTGACGGTTTTCAAGATAATCAAGAAATCCAAAATCATTGATCTGTTCTTGATATAGAAGAAATCATATTTCAATTTTTCTTCTCCTTCTTTAACGGAAGTGCTTGGTTTGTAATGTATCTGGGCCCATCCAGTCAATCCAGGCTTAACGGTATTTCTAATTTCGTAATAGGAAATGTTTTGAGAATAAAGATCAGCTAAATTAGAACTTTCTGCCCTAGGACCAACAAAAGACATTTCTCCTCTCAAAATATTATACAACTGAGGTAATTCATCTAAATGAGTTGATCGGAAGAATTTTCCAATACCAGTTATTCTAGGATCATTTTCAATTGTCCAAGGAGTATTGTCATGATTAGCAACCATTGTTCTGAATTTATAGGCAATAAAATCTTTATTGTTCCTCCCTCTACGTTTTTGAGCAAAAATTGCTTTCCCAGGAGAAGAAATCTTAATTAGCAAGAAGCAAAGCAAAAACAAAGGAGACAGGATGATCAACAAAACAAAAGAAAAGATAATGTCAGCTAATCTTTTTAATAAATTAAATATCCTTTTGGATTTGAGGTTAGAAACAAACCATCCTTCATCAAGGAATTCTAATGGTTCTT
>JAKLGF010000065.1 GCA_022710815.1 Patescibacteria group bacterium | reverse complement strand
ATTGCTATTCCTAGAATTAAATTAAGAGAAGCACAGGAAATTGTGGGAGCAGATAAAAATGAGCCAGATTTGTCTCCTGAAGATGAGAGAAAGATTTGCCAATGGGCCAAAGAGAAATACAATTCTGAATTTATCTTTATTACTCATTTCCCAACTAAGAAAAGACCATTTTACACCCACCCTGATCCAGAAGATCCAGAACATACTCTAGGATTTGATTTGCTATTCAGAGGATTGGAAATTATTACTGGAGGACAGAGAATTAATGATTATGATCAATTGGTGGAGAATATCAAAAAGTGGGGGAATAAGGAAGAGGATTTTGCTTTTTATCTCCAAGCTTTCAAATTTGGCATGCCTCCTGAAGGAGGATTTGCTATTGGTACTGAAAGAGTGACTAAACAGCTTTTAGGTTTGGAAAATGTTGCTCAGGCTAGTTTGTTCCCAAGAGATATGGAAAGAATTGATCAGAGATTGTCAGATGTTCAAATTAAGAAATCTAAAAAACAATAAATGATTACTCCTGCTACAATTGCTAGTTTAGTAAAAGTTTTAATCATTGGATCATTAAGCTTTTTAATTGCTTTTATCTGCGCTCCTTTGCTGATCAAATTCCTTTATGCCAAGAAAATGTGGAGAAAGTCAGTCAGAGATAAAGCTATTGATGGAGCCTCAGTTTCTAATTTTCAGAAATTCCATTCTGAAGGAGAAACAAGCACTCCTAGAATGGCTGGATTATTATTCTGGCTTCCACCCTTAATTCTGGCAGTCCTTTTTTATTTCCTAGGCACCAGCGATATTCCAATGTTAGCCAAGCTTAATTTCTGGGACAGATCCCAGACTTGGTTGCCATTCTTTGCTTTGATTGTTGCTTCCTTAGTTGGATTAGCAGATGATTTAATGCAAATTTATGGACATGGGAAATATATTGCTGGAGGATTAAGTTTGCGCTACAGGTTATTGGTCATTGGATTAATGGGATTTATTGGAGGTTGGTGGATGAGCCATAATTTGGGTTGGCAGTTTATTGATATTCCTTTTGTTGGTAATTTTGATTTAGGCTGGCAAACAATCAATCTTCCCTGGATGGGGAATGTTGGCTTTAGTTTGATATATATCTTGTTCTTCATTGTTGTTATGATGGCTACTTACAGCGGAGGAGTGATTGATGGAATTGATGGTTTGGCTGGAGGAAGCTTTTTATCTATGTTTGCTGCTTTTGGGGTCATTGCTTTTGTTAATAATCAAATTAATTTAGCTTGTTTCTGTTTTGCCATATTTGGAGCCTTGCTGGCATTCCTTTGGTTTAATATCCCGCCAGCTAAGTTTTACATGGGAGAAACAGGATCAATGGGATTATGCGCAGCCATTGCTGTGGTAGCATTCTTAACTAATTCAGTTATGGTTTTGCCCATAATTGGAATTCTTCTAGTTTTAGAATCTGGTTCTGTTATTATCCAATTATTATCTAAAAAATTTCGAGGCAAGAAAGTGTTTTTAGCAGCTCCAATTCATTTGCATTTGGAAGCTATTGGTTGGCCACCTTACAGCGTAACAATGAGATTCTGGATTATTGGAATCTTGGCTGCTTTCTTGGGAGTAATAATTAGAATAATTGGGTGATTATGAATTTTTCAGAATTAAGGACAAAACATCCAGAGTTTGTATACCAGAATTGTTCTTGGGAATTAAAGAACAATGATTTTGTTATTAATTTTGAATTCAAGATCGAGCCTGATATTATTTTTAGTCCTAAGGTAGTGATAAAAAATATTCCTGCTGATAGGCAGAAATATATTTCAAAGAATCAAGAATCTTTTGATAATCTAGTCTTTAATTTGGGAATGGTAGAAATGATTAGTTATTGGAAAGCTGCTTGTAGTCCTAAGATTAAGATTCTTCCTCAGGGACTAGATCCTGTCAGAGAGAAATTCTTTTTAGATTTGTTTTTAAATGGCCTGGGAGAATTCTTTTACAATAACAAGATTAATTTTACTGGAGATAATTTTTTGAAATTGGAATATGAAAAGAATAATATTCTTTCTTTCAAAGCCAAAACAAATAATTCTATCTTAGTTCCTATTGGAGGAGGAAAAGATTCTGTTGTTACTTTAGAGCTTTTGAAGAAGAATAATTCCGTTGCTTGTTTTTCTTTGAATCCTAGTCCATCAGCCTTGGCCATTATTAAAGAATCTAAAGTTAAAGAACATATTATTGCTTTAAGAGAAATAGATCCTGCGCTACTGGAGTTGAATAAGAAGGGATATTTAAACGGACATACTCCTTTTTCAGCTTATCTGGCATTCTTAACAACATTGATTGCTTGTATTTTTGGTTTTAAATATATCGCTGTTTCTAATGAGAACAGCGCCAATGAAGAAAATTTGAAATATTTAGATAGAAAAATTAATCATCAATATTCCAAAAGTTTTGACTTTGAAAAAAAATTCCACAATTATATGTCAAAATATTTAGCTGTCAATGTGGAATACTTCAGTTTTTTGAGGCCTATCACAGAGCTTCAAATTAGCCGTATTTTCTCAAAAATGGGTAATTATTTAAACTTGTTTTTGAGCTGTAATAAGGCCATGGCTACAGATTCAGGAAAGAACAAGGCTACTGGTCTTTGGTGCGGTAAATGCCCTAAATGCTTGTTTGTATACATTATGCTTTTCCCATTTGTGGGCAAACAGAAGATGCAAAAGATATTTGGCAATGATTTGCTGGATGATATGGGCCTTAATGATATGATGCTTGAGCTTTTGGGAATTAGGAATTTCAAACCCCTAGAATGTGTGGGGACAAGAAAAGAAGTTTTATCAGCTTTGTATTTAGGAGTCAAAGAGAATTACGATCAAAAAGATCAAATGCCTAAATTGTCAGAATATTTCAAGAACAAAGTATTGCCTAATTACAAACATATTGATGATGATACTAAAAAGCTATTATCCTCTTGGGATAATGCTAATTTAGTTCCTAAAAAGTTTGCTTCAATACTTAAAAAGGAAATTAAATGAAAATACAGGATTTAAAAGACAAAAGAATCTTGATTTTAGGATTTGCCAGAGAGGGAAGAGAGACTCTCAAATTTTTGCGCAAGAGTTTCAAAAAACAAATTATTGGAATTGCTGATGAGAATAAAAATCTAGATCAAGAGAGTAAATTTTTGTTAGCTAAAGACAAAAATGTTGTTTTGCATTTGGGAAGTGGATATCTTAGCAAAATTAAAGAATACGATATTGTTATTAAATCCCCAGGAATTCCGCCAGAAGTTATCAAGAATTTTTCTAAAAAAACAATAATAACTTCCCAGACTGAAATATTTTTTGCTAATTGCCCGGGAATAATAATTGGAGTAACTGCTACTAAAGGGAAAAGCACCACAGCTTCTTTAATTCATAAGATTATTAAAGACGCAGGATTTAAAACCTATCTAGTGGGGAATATTGGAACTCCAGCTCTTTCTTTAATGAGCAAGATTAAGCCAGGGGATTATTGTGTTTATGAACTATCTTCACATCAGTTAAGAAAGGCCAAACAAAGCCCTCATATTGCTGTTTTGCTTAATATTTTCCCAGAACATTTGGATTATCACAAAACATACAAAGACTACATTGAAAGCAAGACTGGGATAACAACCAATCAGAATAATAATGATTGGCTAGTATTTAATTCGGAAAATATTGTTGTTAAAAATATTGCTCAAAAAAGCAAGGCTAAGTTAATTGATATTGCTGGGATTAGATTAGAAGATGTTTTGGATTTAAAAAAGACTCCTTTTAAAGCTGATTTCTATAACGACAACATGAAAGCAGCTGTGGCTGTAGCCAGGGTCCTTAAAATTGATGATGCCAAGATTGCTAAATCTATTCAAACTTTCAAACCTTTAGAGCATAGAATGGAATATATTGGTAAATACAAAGGGATTGAATTCATTAATGATTCTTTGGCTACTAATCCCTATTCCACCAATGCTGCTATTAAAGCTTTAGG